>JANLXV010000432.1:0-3886 GCA_031365305.1 Chitinophagaceae bacterium | reverse complement strand
GGTGTTAGATGCGCAGGAAAACGTGGTATTCAGCATGCAGTTTTTACAACCGGATATTATAAATATACAGGGTTATTTTATATCTGCTTCCTGTGTATATGTAGCGGCAGGTGACAGCCTATATGCCCACTCTAAAACGGGAGGATACGTGCAGGAACTATTGCCGGTAGTGGAAAAAATAAAAAAGATATATAATTACGATATCGAGCAATAATTCACAACTCCCGTTGCATAATAATCCATTGAAAATTTTAATATGTTATGATTATTTCTTCCCGGGCTATAAGGCAGGCGGACCGGTGCAAAGCCTGGTTAACCTTGTTACAGCCCTGGCCAACCAATACCAATTTTATATTATTACTTCGGCCTTTGATCTACATGCCAAAACGCCCTATAACGTAGCCTGCAATCAATGGAACAATGTAATGTTACCCGGAGCTCAGCAACCTGTAAATGTTTGGTATGGCTCGGCAGGGCATCCATCTTACAGCGAGCTTAACTACATTTTTAAAAGTGTTTCCCCGGATACTATTTACCTGAACGGTTTATATTCTTACCATTTTTTTTTATTGCCAGTGGTCGCTTTAAAGTCTTTTAAAAAAATTCGGCTTGTCATATCTCCACGGGGCATGTTGCAGCAAGGCGCTTTACATGGCAAGTCATTTAAAAAAAGCATCTATTTAAATTTTTTAAAAGCTACAGGTCTTTTAACCAATGCAACGTGGCATGCTACTTCCGGCGAAGAGGAAAAAGATATTAAACTTCATTTTAAGACCGACCGTGTATACCAGGCGTCAAACATTCCAAAAAAGCCATGGTTAACTATTTCGTCATCTACCAAACAAGTTGGTCAAATTCATCTTGTTTATTTATCATTGATTGCGGAGAAGAAAAATCTGCATGTATTACTGGAAGCTTTACAACAAACAGCCGGCATTACTTTAGATGTTTATGGCCCTGTGAAAGATAAAGCCTATTGGCATACATGCCTGCAACTTATGGAGGCCATGCCTAAAATAGCAAAGTATAAAGGAGAGGTAGAACCGGCAACCGTTCAGGATATATTAAGTAAATATGATGCCCTGGCCTTACTAACTAAAGGAGAAAATTTTGGACATGCAATATATGAAAGCCTGAGTGTTGGAAGGCCCGTGATCGTCAGCCATTTTACACCCTGGAAAAATTTGTATAATAGCTTTGCCGGATGGAATAGTTCACTTGAAATAGAAACAATAAGAGGTTTGTTTGAAAACATAAAGATAATGAGCCATGAGCAATACGAGGTATGTTGTGCAGGTGCGCATGACCTTGCCAAATCTTATTATGACAACCTGAATATTGATAAGCCTTATGCACTTCTTTTTAAGAATGCAAACCGCCACCATAGCCTGGTATGAAAGTCGCAGAAAAAGCCATACTGTTTTACATTATAAAATTTGCCGCAATATTTTGCATCTGTTATTTTGGAACATTGGCGATGATTGGCCTGTGTGCACCAGGAAAATATTATAGCGCTTTTGCGGATCGCTATCTTGATTACATCAGTGCATTAAGATCTTCTTTGCTTCATGCGGCAAAAGTTGTTTCCGGCCTTTTTGGTTTTGAAACTTATTTTGTAAATAAATATATTTTAAGAGTGGTAAACGGTACTGGCATCAGGATGGTATATTCATGCCTTGGCTTTGGCGTAATGAGTTTTTGGACGGCTTTTGTATTGGCTAATAAAGCAGAGGTTTTTAATAAGATAGCCTGGTTATTTGGTGGGCTTGCGGCACTTTGGTTCATTAATGTGTTACGCATAACTTTTTTATTGATTGCAGATAATAAACACTGGCCCATACCATTTTTCGATCACCATACCTGGTTTAATTTGCTGGCTTACGCATTAATCTTTTTTTTAATGTGGCTATACGACAGGCATCATAAAGCACCTTCGAAACTGTTAATTAAAGTTTAAGCAGGTATACATCATCATGCAAAATCTTTCTGAGTTTAACAACACCTGGTATAAGCCCGGCTCATTCATTAAAAGAGCATTATGGTATATTATAAGTATACTCTTTTTTAAAAACGGGTTTTTCCCTTTTAGCGCATTAAAATGCAGTTTGCTCAGGGTTTTTGGTGCAGCCATAGGCAAAGGCGTTATTATCAGGCCGTATGTAAATATTAAATATCCATGGTTCCTGGTTATTAAAAATAACGTATGGATAGGAGAGCATGTATGGATTGATAATCTTGCACAGGTTACCATTATGAACAATGTCTGCATATCACAAGGGGCATTTTTACTCACCGGCAATCATGATTACACCGTTTCAACGTTTGATCTTTTTATGAAACCCATTTTGTTGGAAGATGGCGTATGGATCGGGGCCAAATCTATTGTATGCCCTGGTGTTACAGCCGGTAGATCGTCTGTGCTGCAGGCAGGAAGTGTAGCAGTTTCAGGTTTGGAGGAAAATTGGATATATGCAGGAAATCCTGCAGTGAGAATTAAAGTAAGGCCAATAAAAAATACTTGAATATGCTTTGATAAATCCTAAGAAGTATTATTTTCGTACTCTATACATAGAATCCTCGTAGATTTCACAGTATCCTTTCGTAAAATTTCCATCTGCATCGTAAAATATCTCATGAACTTTCATCGTTAATATCCTTTGAACAAAAAGTGGTTGTTTAATAGAATCCCCGGAAAACAGTTTAAAACTGTAAATAACCGTACCATGAAAGTTTCTCTTATTACTGTTACATTAAATTCTTCAAAGTACCTGGAAGACTGCATACGCTCAGTTATTAACCAGCAGTACCCGGATATTGAGCATATCATTATAGATGGTGGCTCAACTGATGGCACCCTTTCTATTATAAAAAATTACGAGCATCATATTTCAACCTGGCTTTCTGAAAAAGATAATGGCATGTACCATGCTATAAATAAGGGGATGAAGATGGCAACAGGTGACATTATCGGTATATTAAACAGCGATGATCTTTTAGCCTCACCGGATGTAATTGCAGACATCGCTCATTGCTTTAACAATAATGATATTGACTCTATTTATGGAGACCTGGTATATGTTGACCCGGTTGATACCTCAATAGTACACAGGTTTTGGAAGGGGCAGCATTATAAGCGGAGCCGCTTCCACTTTGGCTGGATGCCGGCGCACCCTACATTTTACTTTAAAAAAGAACTGGTAGAAAAATTCGGCGTATACGAAAACCATTATCATACTGCTGCGGATTATGAATTTATGGCCCGTTACCTCTTTTTGAATAATGTGAGCGCCATGTATATTCCAAAGCTTATTGTAAGAATGCGTAACGGCGGCGCCAGTAATGGCAGCCTATATCGCAGGATAAGGGCTAATCGAAGGGATTACCTTGCCATGAAAAAAAATAAAGTACCGATGCCTTTAATGGCCTCTATACTTAAGCCTGTTCGTAAATTGCCGCAATATTATAAATCTTACATGCACAATTTTTTTGAGAGAGGTAAATTGGAAGGAAGTATTTTACCCACAATTAGTATTACCTCCAAATAGCTGAATTACTGTATTTGTAATGTTTAGCTTTTTTAAAAAACGATCTACTGTTCAACGCCTGTTTCAAAATTTAACAAGGGATATTCATTCACATATTCTACCAGGCATTGATGATGGCAGCCCTGATATTGAAACATCTGTCTCCTTAGTAAAAGGATTAATTGCACTTGGTATAACTGATACCGTAGCAACACCGCATATCATTGGCGATCTGTATCGCAACGATAAAGAAAGTATCGGGCAGGCCCTGCAAAAGCTTGTTGAAGCCTGTAACGCCCGGCAACTTCCTATAACTATTTCAGCAGCGGCAGAATATATGTTGGATGATTATTTTATGGAAT
>JANLXV010000417.1:0-6577 GCA_031365305.1 Chitinophagaceae bacterium | reverse complement strand
AAAGCTTTGCATTGCCAAGCATTAATATCACTACTCCAGTTATCCATTTAAAACAACGGCTGGTTAGAATTGGGTACATCTTGATTTTTTTAAGTAGTTAGTTCCGGCAGATCAGTCGTAGCAACGTTATTTAATAATCAGATGAATTAACAGATTACCATTGGGTAATTTGTATTAGGAGAAATCAAGTGCCCCTGGAAAGGGAGATTAAGCTGGTGCTTTAAACAGTTAGGCGAACGATTATTAAATCAAGGCTAAACTTAATACTTTTAAAGCACAAATAAAAGTTACCACATATTGTTTACATATATGGCAGCTTAATAATGAATGTTGTATAAGTTGATACAGTGCCATCGTGGTTGTGTTTGCTTCAACAGTCGCTGCTTTAATTTTTCCGCCATGGGCTTTAATGATATCATAACTTAAACTTAAGCCTAAGCCTGTGCCCTGCCCTGTTGGCTTGGTTGTAAAAAATGGCTGGAATATCTTATCAACAACTTTTGCAGAAATGCCTATACCATTGTCTTTTATGGAGATTTGAGCCCCCCTCAATCCCCCCGGTGGGGGGAAGATAATGCAAGTGCTTATGGAAACAGTGGGTTTATACGTGTCATCAGCAGTTTTCTTTTTTTCATTTACAGCATAAAAAGCATTGCTGTATAAATTCACCAGTACCCTGCCTATATCCTGCGGAACGATATTGATCTTTCCAAGGCTTTGATCAAAATCAGTTTGTATCTCGCAGTTAAACATTTTATCTTTTGCCCTGAAGCCCTGAAAACTCAAACGTAAATATTCATCTGCCAAAGCATTGATGTCTGTTGGCTCTTTATGTCCTTCACTGCTTCTTGAGTGTTGTAACATGCCTTTTACTATCGCATCTGCACGTTTGCCATGATGGTTTATTTTTTCAAGATTTGCGTCAATATCATTTAAGATATCATCCTGCTCTTCATCTTTTAACTTTGACTTTTCTCCAAAGGAGTTCCTGCGAATACTTTTTAATTCATCAATTAATTCCCGGCTTACTTCAGAAAAATTATTTACAAAGTTCAAAGGGTTTTGAATCTCATGTGCAATACCTGCTGTAAGCTCCCCAAGCGAAGCCATTTTTTCTGATTGAATGAGTTGGGCCTGGGTGGATTTAAGTTCCCCGTAAGCTTTTTCAATTTTGACCTTTGCTTTTTGTTTCTGACGATTGTTCAGATAAAGAAAAATAGCAATTAATAAAAAAAAACCGATCACAGAATATTGCAAATTCCTTACACGCTTTATTTCTGCGGTTTTCTTTGCCTCCTCAACTTTAGCAATTACTTCTTCCTTCTCTCTCTCGTATTGTATTTTATAGCCCTCCGATTTTCTGACTGTTTGTTCGTTATTAAGGCTATCCCTATATACGATGTATAATTTGTAATTTTCATAAGCTTCCTGAAATCCACCTTGAATACTGTCTAATTTGGAAAGGCCCAGATAAATGCTTCTAAGACTTTCTTTATCACTCATATTATTGGAGAGTTGCAAACTTTTTTTAAAGTACTCTCTTGCTGTTACATATTTTTTAAGCTTAGTGTATATGTCTCCAAGGTGGTTATATTCTTGGGAGATGCCTCCTTTATCTTCATTTTCCCATATTCTTAATGCTTTGGAATAATTTTTCAGACCTTCATTAAAATGGATTGATGCAGCGGCATTATCTCCTGATAAATATGCCAATTCACCCTGCTTTTCATAATATATTCCGAGAAACTCATAACAACCTGCCATGCCTTGCTTTTCATTAAGGGAGTCAAATATTTTTAAAGCAACGGAATTCTTTTTAATGCTTCGGAATAATTGCCTCGGCTGAAATCAATATAAGCAATGCTGAAATTGGACACAGCAATTCCAAATGTATCTTTGATTTCTTCACGTATTTTTAAAGCTCCTGAATAATTTTTTAGTGCTTCTAAATTATTATTTTGATCGTTGAAAAAGGCACCGATGTTCTGAAGCTGATTAGCAACAGCCTGCTTATCACCCAATTCTTCATGTATTTTTAAAGCTGCAAACGCATTTTTTAAAGCTTCGGAGTAGTTCTGTTGTAGGCTGTATACCGCTGAGATAATTTCATAACAATAAGCAATACCTTTTTTATCCTTTATTTCGGTTCTGATCTTTAAAGATTTAATTAGGTTTTCTAAGGCTTCGGAACGATTATAATCAGGTTGAAATGTATTAAAAGCCCCAAGGTTGAAGTATGCGTTCGCTATTCCTTTTTTAAAATTCAATTTTTCTGAAAGAGATAAAGCTTCTTTTGCATTTTTAGCTGAGTTTTCAAAATCACCTTTTTGAAAAAATGCGTCAGAAAGATCAATTAGTTTATTTACTTTACCGGTATCTTTTTTTTGCAGTTGTAAAACTTTCTGCAGTGAGTCAATAGATTTATTCTGTGTGTATGCTGCAAAAAAATGCACCAGAATAAAAAACAGAATGAATATTTTAGCTATTTTCATTTTATCGATAATTGAATTATAAACAACATCCTATTGTTATTCATTCACTTTTCCAACGTTTTAAATCCGTTGCTAAATAAGATTGTAGGCTACAACTCTGAAACATTCTTCTTAAACTGCCAACATAATAATAAACTCACTTCCTTCACCTTCTTTCGTTTCTACTTTTATTTCACCGCCATGCGCTTTTATAATATCATAGCTTAAGCTCGATCCAAAGCCTGTGCCTTGGCCTATTGGTTTAATGGTGAAAAATGGCTTGACGATTTTTTCTTTTATTAATGAAGGAATACCGTTGCCGTTGCCGCTTACAGAGCCGTAGGCTCGAAACATTTTGTAACACCGGATTTTAATCCGGTGAAAAAAAGACACGGTATTAAATAAGTGCCGTTGGCACGACACATACTTATACCATCTCCTGAAAAATATATTGTTCATCGTACTGGATTTTAAATTTCTTCAAAAAAGCCAGGTATTCATCTCTGAAAGTTTGCTTTTTATGATGTGCTTCCTGGTTGAGTATATAGTTGTATACTTTGTCAACCTGCGACTGACTGTAAGAAAAAACACCATATCCTTCCTGCCACTCGAAGCGTTCAGAAGTTAAGGCGTTGTCATTAATATATTTTGATGATTTCGCTTTTACAGTTTTCATTAATTCAGAAACCGACACAACGGGTTTTAATCCAACAAAACAATGTACATGATCTTCTACTCCGTTTACTATAATGGTTTTACAATTTGCTTCATTTATTAAATTCCCAATTACACCAAAAAGTTTTTTATTCCATTTTTTTTCAATTACCGCATTACAATACTTAACGGCAAAAACAGTTTGCAGGTAGATTTGATGATAGGTATTTGCCATACGCTTTTTTATTAGCTTATATATATGTTACGAGCCTACGGCTCTCATTTTACTTCGGTCCTTGTCAACGGATTGAAATCCGTTGTTACAATATTAAATCGAGGCTGCGCCTCTGCAACACTGCGATTAAGCAACAGGTAACTGAATAATAAACTCACTCCCTCCACCTTCTTTCGTTTCTACTTTTATTTCACCGCCATGCGCTTTTATAATATCATAGCTCAAACTCAACCCCAAACCGGTTCCCTGTCCCGTTGGTTTTGTGGTGAAGAATGGCTGAAAGATTTTATTAACTATGTTTTGAGGAATGCCATTACCATTGTCAGCAACTCTTATCTCAATTTTATCACCTTCCTTTTTTGTAGTTACAGAAACTATTGGTTCATAATTCAGAACTTCCAATCTCTTTTTTTCGTGCACAGCGTAAAAAGCGTTGTTATATAAATTGACTAAAACTCTGCCAATGTCCTGCGGAATAATATCAATTTTTGCATCATCTGCAGACAATGCTTTATCAAAGTTTTTTTGCAGCGTGGCGTTAAAAGAACTGTCTTTTGCACGCTGCCCCTGGAAAGTAACTTTTAAATACTCATTGGCTAAAGCGTTGATGTTGGTTGGCTCCTTTTGCCCGCTACTGGTTTGCGAATGCTGCAACATGGCTTTTACTATAGCATCTGCCCGTTTACTATGGTATTGTATTTTTTCCTGGTTTTCAATCAGGTTGTTGGCGATGTTTGTTGCTTCACTAATATTGTCTTTATCATACTCTTCCTTCATTTCTATCAATAACTCTTTATTTATTTCTGAGAAATTAGTAACAAAGTTTAAAGGGTTTTGAATTTCATGCGCAATGCCTGCTGTTAACTCGCCGAGAGAAGCCATTTTTGCAGATTGAATCAGCTGGCCCTGGGCGGCTTTAAGTTCCTTCAGGGTTTTCTCTGTCTTTTGCTTCTGAGCTTCCACTTTTTTATTTTCTTCTCGCAGTTTCTTTGTTGCCACGATCACTTTATGCTCCAATACTTTTTTTTGATGCAGGATGCGCCGGTGGTTCCACCAAAAAATTAATAAAATAAGCGCTATGGCTACTACAGCATAAACCACATACATCCACCATGTTCTCCACCATGGCGGGAGCACTTCAAAAGTGTAGGAAATGGGATCACTCCAAACACCTTCCGGGCTTTGCGCCTTCAGCATAAAAGTATAAGCGCCTTCATAAATATTGCCGAAGTTCACAGAAGTTTTATCAGATGGAGGAGACCAGTCCCTATCATAGCCTTGCAGCATGTACTGGTATTTTACCAGGAAGTTTTTTCCTGTTTCAATAGCATTGAAGTCGAACCCAATGTTATTATAATAATGTGGTAAGATAAGTTGATGCGGAACCTGGCACCATTTGGAAACACCATTAAATAAAACATTCTGATATTTTTTGCGGATTGAATCTCTTTCTAAATCATTTAACTGACGCCCAAAAGTATTTACTTCATCAGTAATAAAAGAGGCTGTGGAATTACTATCCGTCTTTACAATAGTCTTTGTATCCAGGTCACTCCAGCAGATCGTTTCATTATTAATTTTTATATTTTTTATAAATACTTTAGGGGATGAGAGATTATTATTAATTATTGCTTTTGGCTCAAAACGCACAAGGCCCGTTTTGTCGGAACCAGTGCCAATCCAGATAACGCCGTTATGGTCTTTGTACATAGCACCGGGGCCAGCGTTTACATCTTTTATCGGGTAGCCCGTTTGCGAATTGTATTTATTACTGACGAGCCATTTTGTGTCGCTTCCACTTGCATTATTGACCACCGTCATGCCGGCTATGCCGAGATTGGTGCCTATGTATAAATTATTATCATCTGCCTGTACCACCTGCGTAATAAAATTATCAGGAAGCCCGTCTTTTGTTGTGAAAGTTTCAAATAAGCTGCCAAACGTTTTTGCGCTGGTGCCGTCTTTTGGTAACGCATCAGCTTTTGTTTGGCGCATGAGGCTTAACCCCTGCTGTGTGCCAAACCAAATATTACCTGTTTTATCTTGCGTAACACACCAAACCACGTTATTGGCAAGGCCTTGCGCCGTGGTATAATTGGTAAAACTTTTACCATCATATTTACTTACACCACCACCTAAAGTAGCAAACCAAATATTGCCCTTAATATCTTCTGTTATGCCAAACACTACATTGTTAGCAAGGCCCTGGGCAGTGGTATAGTTGGTGAAAGATTTGCCATCATATTTGGTAACTCCACCACCTGATGTGCCAAACCAAATATTGCGCTTACTATCTTCCTTAATGCAAAAAATAACATTATTGGCAAGCCCCTGTAACCTGGTATAATTGGTAAAGCTTTTACCATCGAATTTACTAATGCCGCCGCCGGAAGTTCCTACCCAAATATTGCCTGTTGTCTCTTTCATAACGCAATACACCACGTTGTTAGCGAGGCCTTGAATGGTGCTGTAATTAGTGAAGGTTTTTCCATTATACCTGCTGATGCCTCCGCCCGAGGTGCCCAGCCAAAGATTGCCTGTGTTATCTTCAACCATGCTAAAAATTACATTAGCAGAAAGGCCTTGCGCTGTGGTAAAATTTGAGAAACTATTGCCTGCATATTTGCTTACGCCGCCGCCATAGGTGCTAAACCATAGATTGCCTTTTTCATCTTCAATTATGCTCCTCACCGAATTGTTGGCAAGGCCCTCCGCTGTGGTATAATTTGTAAACCCTTTGCCATCATATTTGCTCACGCCGCCTTTTAATGTACCTAACCAAAGATTACCTTGTTTATCTTTTATAATGCTTAAAACAACGTTATCGGTTTGCCCCTGCGAAATAATATGAGTACTAAAACTACTACCATCATATTTACTGATCACATTACCATCAGTACCAAACCAGAGATTGCCGGAATTATCTTCTGCTATGCTCCACACCACATTATTCGCCAGCCCATCAGCCCTTGTATAGTTTGTAAAATTTTTGCCATCGTATTTGCTTACACCACCACCTAATGTAGCCAGCCAAAGATTGCCCTGGCTATCTGCTTTAATACACTTGATGGCATTGTACGCAAGCCCTGCTGCTGTTGTATAATTAGTGAAGTGTTTACCATCGTATTTACTTGCCCCGCCTTTTAAGGTGCCAAACCAAAGGTTGCCTGTTTTGTCTTCTGTAATACTAAATATTACATTGTCTGGCAGGCCTTGT
>JANLXV010000413.1:0-5545 GCA_031365305.1 Chitinophagaceae bacterium | reverse complement strand
ATCTTGCTGTGGTTGTAGATGATTATTTAATGAAGATCACACATGCGTTTCGTGGAGAAGAATGGTTGCCAAGTGCACCGGCGCATATCCTGATTTGGCAACACTTAGGATGGGAAAAAGATATGCCGCAATGGGCACATTTGCCTCTGATTTTAAAGCCCGATGGCAATGGCAAGCTTAGTAAAAGAGATGGCGCCAGGCTTGGCTTTCCTGTGTTTGCTATGAACTGGAACGATAGTAACAGTGGCGAAATGTACGAGGGGTTTAAAGAGCTTGGTTTTTTGCCTGAAGCCTTTATAAACATGCTGGCAATGCTGGGCTGGAATGCCGGTACTGAACAGGAGATTTTTACTATGGAAGAATTAGTAACTCATTTTTCGATAGACCGAGTGCATAAAGCAGGTGCAAAATTCGATTATGAAAAAGCAAAATGGTTCAATCATGAGTGGCTAAAAAAAGTAACTGCTGACCGTATTTTGCCTGAAGTAAAATCAGTATGCAACAAAGAAAATATTATTATAGATGATGAGGTAAAACTTAGAGCCATCATTGATCTAACCAAAGAACGTTGCTTTTTACTCAGCGACTTTGTTGAGCAGGCAGGTTATTTTTTTATGAGACCACGTACCTATGATGAAACGTCAGTTGTATCTAAGTGGAACGATAGCAAAAAAACTTTCTTTACTGCATTGACACCTGTTTTTTCTAATTTGAAAAACTGGTCCGCAATAACTATTGAAGACAGTTTCAAGAGCCTGGCCACAGAGCAGAATATAAAAGTAGGCGAACTTCAAATGATGCTTAGAGTAATGCTGGTGGGCAGCAAAAAAGGCCCTGCAGTTTTTGAGATTGCCCATTTACTTGGTAGTGAAGAAACCAGTGCCCGCATTTCAAATTGTTTAAAAACTCTGAGCCTCAGCTAAGCTTGTAAATGCGCAGAACAAAGCTTTTTATTTGGTTACTTGCTTCCGGCAAATTTATATTGCCATTCATTCTACAGGATCACTACTACCAGCTTCACCGGGATGAATTTTTATATCTTGACCACGGTACTCACATAGCCTTTGGCTATATGGAAGTGCCGCCATTACTGTCAGTGTTTTCATGGGTGACACATTTATTTCCACAAAATGATCTTATTGTAAAGTTTTGGCCATCGGTATTTGGCGCACTTACTTTCGTACTGGTTGCTAAAGGCATTGTGCATTTAGGTGGAAAAAAGTTCGCTTTATTTCTTGCCTTTCTTGCCTTTACACTCACGGCTTTTTTACGGGTTCATTTCCTTTTCCAGCCCGGGTTTTTAGAGATCTTTTTTTGGACAGCCATTGGTTACACTGTATTAAGGTTTATCCAGACTGAACAACAAAAGTGGGTATACCTTTTGGGCTTGAGCCTTGCACTCGGCTTTTTAAGTAAATATTCAATAGCCATATTTGCTATAGCCATTTTCGCAGGGTTACTGCTCACGCCTCAGCGCAAAATATTTCTGAACAGGCATTTTTATTATGCAATGTTGCTGGCGCTCGTTTTGGTGTCACCAAATCTCTGGTGGCAGTATGCACACAATTATCCTATTGTTACACACATGCAGGAATTAAAGGAAACACAGTTACAATATATAAGCCCGGTAGGATTTTTGATTGACCAGTTATTAATGAATCTGCCCTGTTTTTTTATATGGGTTACTGGGCTTTGTTATGTATTATTTGCAAAAAATGGCAAGCCTTTCAGAGCCATTGGTTTTGCTTATAGCTTCTTAATTGCTTTGTTGATAGTTCTGCACGGAAAAAATTATTATGCGTTGGGTGTTTACCCCATATTGTTTTTATTCGGGGCATTTTATCTTGAAAAGCTCCTCAATAACAGAGCTTATTTTTTGCGATATGTCGCCATTGCATTGCCGTTTATCTTGGGATTGCCTTTAATGCCTGTGTTGTTACCCATGGCAAAGCCTGAAGCTTTATCAGCGTATTATAAAAAAATTGCTTTAGCCAAAACCGGCGTTTTAAAATGGGAAGATTTAAAAGATCATGAATTGCCACAGGATTTTGGGGATATGCTTGGCTGGCGGGAAATGGCAAATAAAACCGAGCATATATATTACGCATTATTGCCTGAAGAAAGAAAGCAAACCATTATCTATACCGGTTCATACGGGCAGGCTGGTGCATTGCGGTATTATGGCAACACCGCAGAATTTCGTAACAAGGTTATTTCAGAAAACGGCTCAAATAAATTATGGATCCCAGGGAACCTCATATTTAAAAATCTTTTGTTGATAGATGATGAAATACCTGACAAAGATGATTCGGTTTTGAGTCACTTTGAAAGTAGTGCCGTTGCCGATTCGATTGACACAAAATATTCCCGACAGCGGGGCGATAAGATTTACTTGTTTATGCATGCCGATGACCAGGCACAAAAGATCGCCAACAAAGAATTTGCGGAAAGCCGTGCACATTTTGAGCGATAACTTTGCAAAGATTATTTTTACAAACTAATCATTCAAAATGGCTAAAATCAACAGACCAATTCGTGTATTAGTAGCAAAGGTTGGCCTTGATGGTCATGACCGTGGCGCAAAAGTAATTGCGGCTTCTTTACGGGATGCAGGTATGGAAGTGATTTACACCGGCCTGCGTCAAACACCTGAAATGGTTGTAAACGCTGCGTTGCAAGAAGATGTAGATGCTATTGGCATAAGCATATTAAGTGGTGCACATAACACCGTCTTTCCAAAGATCATCAACCTGATGAAGGAAAAAAATATGGATGATGTGCTGCTTACGGGTGGCGGAATAATACCGGAAGAAGATATGGAAAGCCTGAATACATTAGGTGTTGGAAAACTATTTGCACCAGGTACTACCACAACTGAAATAGCAGGGTATATTAAAGATTGGGTGCAGGAACACCGGGAATTTTAAGATTAATGAACAGTGAATAATGAAAAATGAAAAATGGAAAATAATCAATAACCAAGTATTCAACACTCAATTTTCAACGCCATTAATCTCACACCTGATAGCTGATACCTGATACCCCACACCTGAGCCTCACACCTCACACCTGAAACCTCACACCTCACACCTGAAACCTCACCCCTCACTTTATATCATTTCGTTTCGTATTTTTAGCAGGATTGCTTTTTATAGAAGATGTACCTTATAATTAATAAAAATTATGAACGATCATACTCTACTGCAATCGTACGCCAGCCAATCAAATGTTTGGGATGAGATGTTCGGCACTGATGGCGTGAGAGAACCCTACCATAATTTTGTTTCCTTCATTGCCGACCTGCCCCCGGCAGATATGACACACAAGGATGAACTGGCCAAAAAATTATTCATGAGCCAGGGCATTACTTTTACAGTATACAGCAGTGGCGAAGGCATAGAAAAAATATTTCCATTTGATATTGTGCCCAGGATAATTACGTCAGGTGAATGGAAGCTTATTGAGGCTGGTATCAGGCAACGGCTAAAGGCTTTAAACATCTTTTTAAAAGATATTTACCACAGCCAGTATGTGTTACATGATGGGATAATTCCTGCACGACTCATTTATTCATGTCCTAATTTTTTACGGAACATGATGAACGTGCATGTACCACATGATATTTATACTCATGTAGCCGGCGTAGATCTTATCAGGGATCATGAAGGCAAATTTTTTGTGTTGGAAGATAATCTTCGCACACCTTCGGGTGTATCTTATATGCTGGAAAACCGCAGCATCACTTACAGGATATTTCCTGATCTTCTGCCAAAAAATAATGTACAATCTGTAAAAGAGTATCCTGACCTGTTATATAAAAACCTGCAGTCACTCAGCAACAGGCAAATGAGTGATCCCACGGTTGTATTGTTATCACCCGGCATTTTTAATTCGGCTTATTTTGAGCATACAACACTTGCCCGGCTAATGGGTATTGAACTGGTTGAAGGCCGTGATCTTATTGTGGACAATCATCACGTTTACATGAAAACCACGAAGGGTATAAAACAGGTTGATGTAATTTATAGACGTGTAGATGATGAATACATTGATCCATTGGTATTCAGGCCAGACAGTATCCTCGGCGTGCCGGGCATTTATTGGGCATACAGAAAAGGTAATGTTGCCATTGTAAATGCTATGGGTAATGGCGTTGCAGATGATAAAGCCATCTATGCTTATGTCCCTGATATGATAAAGTATTACCTGAATGAAGAACCGATTTTACAAAATGTGCCTACTTACCAGTTAGACGACGAGGATAAGAAAAAGCATGTGTTTGAAAATATAAGGGATATGGTAATTAAGAGGACGAATGAATCAGGCGGCTATGGTATGCTAATGGGCAATACGGCATCAGATGAGCAGATCGAAATTTTTAAAAATGCCATTAATGCCGATTCAAGAAATTTTATTGCACAACCTTTAATAAGCCTGTCTTCTACGCCTTGTTACATTAATGGTATTTTACAACCACGGCGTGTTGATTTACGGCCTTTTGCTTTGTATGGTCCTGATGGTATTGATATAGTGCCAGGTGGTCTTACACGGGTAGCACTCCGGGAAGGTTCAATGGTTGTAAATTCATCGCAGGGTGGCGGCAGTAAAGACACATGGGTACTGGCTTCTTAAAAAAAAATTATAACAATGCTGAGCAGGGTTGCAGATACCATTTATTGGTTGGGCAGGTACATGGAAAGAAATAACGGCATGCTGCAGGTTATTGGCACCACATATATTTCTTCGCAGGATGAGCCGGGAGAATTAAAATGGCAACCGCTCATAAAAATTTATGGTGATCCAGAGGAAAAAGAAATGGGTAGCGAATCCGACTCAAGGAAGATTCTTGATCACTTGATCTTTAGTCATACAAACCTGGCATCGGCCTATAACAATATTATGCAGTCACGGGAAAATGCCAGGTCGGTGCAGGATCATATTTCAAAAGAAGTATGGCAATGTCTCAATGATTATTATCACCTCGTGCGAAATGATGAACTGAAGAACAAAGCGCTTTCAGAAGACCCGATCTCTTTAATTGACATGCTGATAAAAAACGGGTTGTTATTTACCGGCACTGTTGATAGCACCATGACGAGAGGAGAAGGATTTACATACCTGAACATAGGTAAATTTTTGGAGAGAGCCATACATACCACAGAGATCACGAAGCTGGAAGTTTCAGAATTAGTAACCAGTAATTCGGAAACAGAAAGCGCTGATCTCCGCTACCTGTTGTATTCATTGTTAGGGTTTGAAGTATATCTAAAAACTTACAAAGGCAACTTTACCTTAAAGAATGTGATTGAGATGATCATTCAAAACACTGACTTTCCGCATTCTATTTTGTACAGCCTGGAAAGGCTATATAAATATTTTGAAAGACTTCGCTCTGAAAGCTTGCCGCAAAATTTTGATGAGATGCAATTCCTCATCGGTAAAGCGATGAACAATATAAAATACAGCAGTGTACATGAAGCTGACCTGTTGGCAATGCAGGCGTTCCTGGCGCAAACCCGGTACGACCTGTTTGAAATTGCAGGCG
>JANLXV010000410.1:0-6395 GCA_031365305.1 Chitinophagaceae bacterium | reverse complement strand
AAAGCTTTTAAAACAACCCGGTTATGCAACAATACTTTTCGAAATTATTAAGGACTATAATTTTTTGCCGCAGCAATTGGCTGATGTTATTCATTTATTGAAAAGTGAAACCGGCAAACAGGTGCGGTCATCAACACATATCGTTTTTAAAAATAGGAACTGGCTGATTCTTGCATCGATAAATACTGAGTTTGCTGAAAATATTTTAATTGAACAGGCGGATGAAGACATTGCTTTTGATAATAATTCATCAAGATTAAAATTGCGGATTACTGACGCTAATACAAATCCTGTAACGCTCAATAATTTTGAAGCTTATATTGATCTTAAACAGGTAGCCTTTCCTTTATTACTTCGCAAATGGAAAGTGGGCGATTACTTTTATCCGCTTGGGATGACTAAAAAGAAAAAGGTTAACCGCTTTTTGATTGATCAAAAATTATCAATGACTCAGAAAGAAAAAGTGTATGTCATTGAGATGAATAAAAAAATTATCTGGATTGTTGGTTATAGAATTGATGAGCGCTTTAAAATAACATCATCTACCAAACAGACTCTTAAATTATCAGTCAGCTAAATTTAGATTGGATATATTCTCTTACCTGTGTTATAAAATTTAATAACAGATCAGTACCGGCGAATAACCTGGCAATGACGATGATAAAAATTATACCATACAACGCTCCCCACAGATGCGCTGAATGATTAATATTTCCGCCGCCTCTTTTATCAAGATAATAAGTGATCAAAAGATAAATGAAACCAAATATAAATCCCGGTATAGGTATTGGCAGAATAATTAAAGACAAAGACATCAAAGGATTTATAATTATGCCTGCAAATACTATTGCGGAAACAGCGCCTGAAGCGCCAAGACTTCTGTAAGATTGATTGTGCTTGTTTTTAACATAAGTAGGAATCAGCGATACTACCAAAGCCGATAGATAAAACAGAACGTAAAGCACGCCGCCGTACATGCCAAATAAATCATTAAAAATCGGTTCCATTACAACTGTTCCAAATGAATAAAAGGTAAACATGTTGAAGATGAGATGAAACATATCCGCATGAATAAAACCGCAGGAAATAAAACGATAGTATTCCCTGTGATCTGTAACAGCCGGCGGATAAAAAATAAGTTTATCCAGTAAACGCTGATTATTTAACGCGATAAAAGAAATGATAACGGTTACAACAATGATGCTGATAGTAATAATGCTCATGAAAAATGATGCTAATAATTTTCAAACATAAGCATTATGTGTGATGATATTTTTCGTTGCGGGTGCATTTTAAATTGTCGCTTATCGCAACATGCGTTCCGCTGGAACGCAAAAAACAATTTGTTTTATTATACTACCTGTCATTTGTTCCTAATAGAACAACAAAAACAACACACATAGTGTTTTCAATGTCCTTTCAGGACATTTGGCGGGTAGAAAACATATAGGCATTAAATGTACGTTCCGTTAGGAACGTTTGGTACTACTGCGACAATTTCGTTTGCCCTTTTCGTTGCCGTTAAATGATGCAGGGCCGGAATAATTGTTTTGCAGCCATGAGCCTTAAGACTTTGGACGTGATGCATTTTCTTGAAATGACCATTAAGCATCCACTTAATAAAAATATTCCGCCAGTTAATCAATCAACATTAATATAAAATCGTATTAAACTACTTTAGAAAGTTGTTTTATAAAAGTTATTCTTCACCTAAAAATTACAATCATGAAAAATCGTTTATTTGTTTTCTTCGCGGCAACTACTATTGTTGCTTTGCTGGGTTCTTCAATTTTGCAGGCGCAGAACACATCTCCCTACTGGAGCCTTGCCGGCAACAGTAATGCCACCAGCACCGCCAAACTTGGAACTACAAATGCCATTAATTTGCGCATCCTTACCAACAACCTGGAACGCATACGGGTCAGCACTGCTGGCCTGGTTGGTATTAATACCACTGCCCCAAACGCCCGGTTGCATTTAAACAGTGCGACCGGTGAAAATGCCTTCAGGGCGCAGATAAATGGGTCAACAAAATTTCTGGTGCACAGTGGTGGTGGCGTTGCCATCGGCGCTAGTGTAAATCCACCTGCAAATGGTTTATATGTTGCAGGTAAGGTGGCCATAGGATTAACTACTGCTTCGTCCTTTAATTTACATGTAGTTGGCAGTACTTTTATCAGTAACGTTCTCAACGTTGGTAATGGTGGTATTTTTAGTTACAACAGTGCAGGTACCGGTGTATATGGCAGTGGAACTAATTATGGTATTTATGGCACCAGTACAAGTTCTGGCATTGGTGTGTATGGTACTGGCTATACTTATGGTGTTCAGGGATATAGCAGCAACAGTACCGGTGTATATGGTGATGGCAGTTTTGGCGTTTATGGCAGGGGTACCAGCACCGGTATTTATGGTGTGGGTAGTACCTATGGTGTTCAGGGCTACAGTAGCGGGGGTTATGGTGTTTACAGCATTAGCAGCAATGGTATCGCCGTATATGGATCAAGCGACAACAATATTGGTGGCTATTTTTTTTCCGGTGCAAGTCATGGGCTATGGGCTGCAACATCATCAACTGCAGGTGGTGTTTATGCAGGGGTATTCCAGGGGAATGTTTTTACCTATAATGCGTACATAACAAGTGATAAAAATTTAAAGAAAAATATACAGGAGTTTGGAGATGCCATGAGCATAATAAATAAGTTGAAACCTAAAAATTATGAATTTCGTAGTGATGGAAAATATGCATCGCTGCAGCTACCCAAAGGAAATCATTATGGACTTTTAGCGCAGGATCTGGAAGAAATATTACCTGACCTGGTAAGAGATGCACCACTCAGAATAAACAACCCTAAAGCAACCCAGCCAGCAGCACCATTACTACCGGGTGAAAATGGACAAACTGTAAATCAACAACAGGCAGCAACTGAAGTGATCAACACAAAAGGCGTAAACTATATAGAACTTATCCCGATAGTAATTAAAGGCCTACAGGAATTAAATGCTGAGAATAAAAATTTGAAAGAAGAAAATAATGCAATCAAAGAGGAACTTGCAGAGCTGCGTCAACTGCTGATGGATCTGAAAAATGGCAAAATAGAAACTAAAACTA
Organism: Chitinophagaceae bacterium; assembly: GCA_031365305.1. Lineage (GTDB taxonomy): Bacteria > Bacteroidota > Bacteroidia > Chitinophagales > Chitinophagaceae > Ginsengibacter. Next base: position 3,283 of record JANLXV010000410.1, on the reverse strand, counting down.
AGAAGGCTGCTTCTGCTTTTCTTGAACAAAATATTCCTAATCCCGCAGCAGGACATACTACTATCCGTTACTATATGCCTGTTACCGCAGCCTCAGCAAAAGTAACTATCACTACTGCCGAAGGCCAACTGGTTAAAACAATCATAATAAATAATAAGGGCGCAGGGCAAGTAAGTTTTAATAGTGCAACATTCGCAGCAGGCACTTATAATTACAGCCTTTGGGTAGAGGGTAAGCAAGTAGAAACAAAGCATTTGATCATCGCCAGGTAATGCCGCTTGCCTGCGCCAGCGGGGTATAAAAAATAGGTTCAGTCCTGTGCCGTGTTTGTATCAGGCATTAAGTGTGATGATACTTTTCATTACGGTTAATGGTGCAGGCACGGTATAATTGTTCTGCAAGGATAAGCCTTACCAACTGGTGCGGAAAAACAAGAGAAGATAAACTCCACACAAAGTCTGACCTTGATAATACAGACTTATCAACACCATAAGCGCCACCAATAAGAAATACAAGATTTTTGGTGCTGCCGTTTGCTTTGTGCTGAACGAATGCAGCCAGTTTTTCAGATGTAAGTTGAATGCCTTTTTCGTCAAGTATAATTAGAGTATGCCCCGGTTTTAATGCGCCCAGAATTTGTGCGGCTTCTGTTTTTTTAAGGTCTGTTTCACCTATAGCAGAAGCAGACTTTAATGGTGTAAATATTGACCATTCAACCGGGTAGTAATGGCTTATACGTTTGGTAAATTCTTCAATGCCTGCCTGTACATAAGCGTCATTTCCTTTACCCACAGACCATAATAATAATTTCATAACTAAATTTTAGAGCTTGCGAACCTAAAGCGGTTTTTATATGTTATCAGTTATATAGAATTAGCTTTTTGATATTACTATTATCGTCTATTAAAAGTTACAGGATATAATCAATTTATAACTTATCGGTAAAAGATTTTCAAATTTCTAATTAGCTTGCATTCTCAGTTTTTTACATTGCTTAAAATAACGATTTGTCGGCTGTAATAAAACATGATCTAAAGGAACTCGGTTTTGAAGTTGCTGAGCATACCAGCGCTATGCTTGGCTATTGGGATAAAGACCTCATCTGCCGGTTTGCTAACCAGGCTTACATGCAATGGTTTGGTGTAAAGCCTGCAGACATGATTGATAAGATAACTATTCAAGAACTGCTCGGCGATCTTTACGAGAAAAACCTGCCATACATTCAGGGCGCTTTACAGGGTAAAGTGCAGGTGTTTGGAAGAAATATTACTACGCCATCAGGCAAAATAAAAAATTCCATTGCTACATATTGCCCGCATTTTCAAGATGAGGACGTGAAGGGATTTTTTGTGCATGTTGCAGATGTGACAGGGCTTAAAGTGAGAGAAGAGGAGAATGATGCTTATAAAACCATCTTCAGCAGCGATGCGGAAAACCTTGAAAATATTGAAAAACAAATAAGATCATCGTTGCTTACCGGCTTTCCCGGCGTAAATGTATTAGCCAAAAAAAATTTTATATCGGTTTCAAAAGCTAAAAGAGATTTTAAAGAAAAATTTGGCAAGGGTATGTTCAAATACTTTAGAGAATTGCAGATGGAACTTGCGCACAGATACCTGTTAGAAAAGCGATGCAATAAGAAACAGATGGCATTTATGTTGAATTTTTCAAACCCTTCTAATTTTTCAATCTGTTATAACAAATATCTATCAGCTCAAAAGGTTTTTCGGTTTAAAGAAGATGATAAAAAATCGGGCATGGATATTTATCATGCTTTTGTTGCCCAGTCTCCTTTTGCTATTGCAATGGTTAATAAAAATTTTGAATTATTGGCAGCGTCTGAACAATGGATGCAGGCTTACAATGTTAATCCGGCAAAATATCCGGGTAGAAATATCCTGAAGATTAGGCCATTCAATGCACCTCACTGGAAATCTTTGTTTATAAAATGCATAGATGCAGGTACCATTAATACCGACGAAGAAAAATATTTAAATAAGCATGGTAAAGAATTTTGGATAAAGTGGGATGTGCGGCCATGGAGAAATATCTCAGGAGAAATTGGCGGGCTTCTCTTATATACTGAAGACACTACTGCTCTGAAAAGTAGAGAAGAAGAGAACAGGAAAATTTTGAAAATTCTGAGCAAGACCAATGAAATAGCAAAAATAGGCGCATGGAAAAAAAATTTCAAAGATAACAGCCGTATATGGAGCCAGGTAACCCGGGAAATTTTTGAAGTGCCTGATACCTATAATCCATCTTATAAAAACACTTTACTTTTTTTTAGAGAAGGCTCAGGCCGGGAGTTGGTTAAGGAGGTTGTAAGAACGGCTCTGCGGAAAAAAGAAGGCTTCGATTTTAAAGCTGAAATAATCACTGCAAAAGGCAATTTTAAAACAGTAAGAATTATTGGATATACAGAGTTTCATAATGGCGAATGTGAAACAATATCAGGTATTATACAGGATATTACCCATGAAAAACAAAGAGCGTTGAACACTAATTATGCTTTCGCCAATTCAACAAACACACCTGTCAATTACGAATGATCAGCAGGATTTGGCCTGACACAAGCTGCCTGTTTTCTAACTATATAATGAGCTTTAAAAGTGAGTTATTTGGCTTCAGCAGGGTTTTATTTTTGTATAACTATGCTAAGTTTGACTTCCCGCTATAATAAACATGATTGTTGTAATAACGAAACCATAACAGTTAAAAAAAATAAATTAAAAAGTAGTCATTACACGGTTAGTTTATTATCATACGCATCAACCAATGGTTGATTATTTTAAAGGCCCGCTTTGTACACGGGCCTTTTATTTTAGTGTTTCAGGAACTTTGTACATCTTAAAATTTCTAAATAAAGATTCAATCTTAAGGCACATTTCATTAATATCGAAAGGCTTTGCAAGAATGCCATCAGCTTCGCAAACCTCTAAATACTTACCAAGATCATTAGTCGCAGAAAACAGGACTAATATAGGTGGTTGCGGTAAATTTTTGATCTTGTTACAAATGGTTACATAATCTAGTTCAGGCATGCGCAAATCAAGCAAAACCATATCAGGTTTAAAGTCGTCTATGGTCGGTAAAATTTGTTTGGCCTCAGATAATCCTGACAAAATATAACCTTGTTTTTCGAGAACAACTCTAACTACATAGAGTATATCAAGTTCATCATCAACAACCAAAATCTTTTTCATTACTCTGGTTTTATAAAAATTTTGCTAAGAGATGATCATATATTATACACTGCAAAATACTCTATAAAATATTTTTC
>JANLXV010000376.1:0-12057 GCA_031365305.1 Chitinophagaceae bacterium | reverse complement strand
TAGACATTGCACAGTCTTACCTTGGCCTGGGCAATATGTATTACAAAAAATCTGACTACAGGCAGGCGCTGATTGCTTACGAAAATGCCCACGCCATTGCCCAAAATGTAGATCTTAAAAAAGAATTAAAAGAGTCTTACGAGGGCCTTGCTATAACGTATGCCGCCTTAAAAGATTTTAATAATGCTTTTAAATATCAAAGCCTTTTCACTAACATAAAGGATACACTTTATAATTTGGAAATAGCGGATAAAATAAATACCCTTCAAACCAATTTTGAAATTCAAAAAAAGCAGGCCGAGATTGATATTCTTACCAAAGACCAGGCCCTGCAAAAATTAGAATTGCAGCGGCAAAAATTTGCACGCAATACACTTGGTGCAGGCTTATTGCTGGTGTTTATTGTTACCTTTTTATTATTTACATTATACCGTAAAGTTGGGCGGCGTACGGTACAGTTAAGAAGGTCATTAGAGGATTTAAAATCGGCCCAGGCCCAGCTTATACAATCCGAAAAAATGGCATCATTAGGCGCCCTTACCGCAGGCATAGGGCACGAGATACAAAACCCATTAAATTTTGTGAATAATTTCTCCGAGGTAAATGTTGAATTATTGCATGAGCTTGAAGAAGGGCCTTTAAAAAAATTGAGTGAAGCTGATAAAACACAGGCTGTTGAAATTGTAAGTGACATTGCCCGCAATATGGAAAAGATTAACCTGCATGGTAAACGTGCAGATGCTATTGTTAAAGGCATGTTGCAGCACACAAGAGTTAGTACATCAAAAAAAGAACCAACAGATATAAATACTTTGGCAGGGGAATATTTAAGGTTAAGTTACCAGGGGTTGCGTGCAAAAGATGATTCTATCAACATAAACATTCAAACTATTTTTGATTTAAGTATTAAAGCCATAGAAATAATACCACAGGACATCAGCCGGGTTTTACTCAATTTATATAATAATGCTTTTTATGCAGTTAACGATAAAGCAAAGCAATCACCTGAATTGTATCAGCCCTCAGTGATTGTTAGTACAAAAAAAATAAAAGATAAGGTTGAAATAACGGTTACCGATAATGGTATTGGTATGCCATCAGGCATTGTAAATAAAATATTTCAACCCTTCTTTACAACAAAGCCGGCGGGGCAGGGTACAGGCCTTGGGTTGTCCTTAAGCTACGATATCATTAAAGCGCACGGCGGAGAAATAAAAGTGAATACCACAGAGGATAAGGGTACAGAATTTATTGTAGTGCTGCCGGAAAAATAGGGCATCATCAGTCCTGTGTTAATAAAGGTATTTTATTAGGTAGGGTACTAAGTGCATTTTATTTTAGCAGTATAAATTATATTCAATTAAATGAGTTATAATTGATAAGCCGGTGACTGCTTTGCCACAATATGAGAAGATTATTTAAACAACATTGTCTTTACATTTTAATCATCCTGGGCAGTGCTTTTACAGCAAACTGCCAGCAGCTTCAGCTAACCCAGTTGCCCCTTTTGCAGGATGCTACGTGGCTGGTTACGGGTATCACACAGGATCCGCAAGGCTACATGTGGTTTGGCACCAAGCGTACGGGCTTATACAGGTACGATGGCTATAATGTCGTTTCTTATAAGAACCAGGTATCCAATCCAAACTCATTATCTTATGATGGTGTTGAAAGTTTATATGCAGATAAGGATGGCATACTCTGGATAGGAACATTTGGCCGCGGCCTGGACAGGTTTGATCCTCAAACGGGAAAGTTCACACACTTCCGGTTCTCTGCAACTGATCCCAATTCACTTGGAAACGATACAGTAACCTGCATCATGGAAGACGATCAAAATTATATATGGCTGGGCACATATAGCGGAGTAAGCAGGATGGACAAAAAAACAGGAAAGTTTACAACCTATAACCATAATGATAATGATATTACCAGTTTAAGCTGCAACCAGGTAAGAGCCGTATACCAGGATAAACAAGGTACGATTTGGGTAGGCAGCGGCAGCGCCTTTTATGAAAACACGGTATGCAACAAGGCGGGCTTAAACAGGCTGGATAAAAACAGTGGCAGGTTTACCCATTATTTTCATGATCCCGATGATCCACACAGTTTAATTGATAACAGGGTAAGGGTAATGTATGAGGACAGGCAGGGCACATTTTATGTAGGCACCGCAGGCGATGGCCTGCATACATTAGATAGAAGAACCGGCAAGTTTACACGGCACCTGTACGATGCAAAAAATCCGGCTAAGCTAAGCCGCCCGCCGTTGCGAAAGAATATTGGGAGCGTGGATGATCACATCACTTTCATTAATGAGGATGCTACAGGCAGGATATGGATTGGCACTTTTAACGGGATTAACAGGTATGATCCTATAACGCAGAAAACAGAATACATTCCATCTTTTAATAATGCTGCAACAGGCGTTGCAGATAATACCGGCTGGGTTGCCTATACCTCCGGTGATGGCGTTTTGTGGTTCAGCGCCCTGGGCACAGGTAATCTTTATCATGTTGATCCCTTTTTAAAAAAGGTAGAACATTTCGACATTGGTGACCAGGTAAATACTATCTATAAAGAATCTGCAGACGTGTTTTGGATTGGTACACAGCTTTCAGGGCTTATAAGAAAGGATAGGGCAAAGGGCACACAAAAAGTATATCAATTTTCAAGCATCACTTCTATAAAGCCAAACATTGATGGACAGCTATGGGTAGGCACTATTGATGGTCTTTACCTGTTCAACCCTAAAACAGGAATATCAGTTCCTTATCACCCAACACCCACAGATTCCGCTTCAAAAGAATTTATAGTATCCAGCCTGGTTGTAGATCACACAGGAAATTTATGGGTTGGCACTGCTAACGGCTTGAGTTATCTCAACGTAAAAAGCAAACAGTTCTCCTATTACAGGCACAACGCTAAAGATACGGCCAGCGTCAGCGATATATCAGTTACTTCAGTTTTAGAAGATAAGCAGGGCCGCTTATGGGTGGGCACGCATCCTGATGGTGGCATAGATGTTTTAGAAAGAGGCAAAGGCATGTTTAAACATTACCTGCCGGGCAGAGGTATTACCGGCACTATTTACCAGGATTCTGCCGGAACGCTCTGGGTAGGCACACACGAAGGTTTATACAGCTACAATGCAAAAGCAAATGCCTTTTTAGCATTTACAGATCCTGCAACAGGTGCATCGTTAGGGTATATTTTAACGATGCTGGAAGATGATCAAAATAATCTGTGGGTAGTTACAGGAAATGAACTGATGCGGATAAACGATAAGCGCAACCAAATAATAAAGTTTGGTAAAAACGAGGGTGTTAAACCAAACACAGGCTACTGGGGCAATTTTACGGGCGGAGATAAAAAAGAAATTTTCTTTGGAGACCAGTCGGGTTATTATTCATTTGATCCTGCCACACTTTCAGTAAACACTCGGCACCCTAAAATTTTGTTGACAGATTTTGCGCTTAATGGTCATAAAATAAAGCCAGGCATTAATAGCATGCTAAATCAGCCTGATTCGTTACCGCAGGAAATAGATCTTAAATATGATGAAAATATTTTTTCGTTTAATGCCGTAGCCATACATTACAGCAATACCGCAGGCAACCGTTTTATTTACAGGCTTGATGATTATGATGATGCCTGGCGTGAAGCCGGTGTTGGGCAACGGGTATATTATTTTAATGTACCTCCCGGCAAATACACTTTAAAAATAAAAGCAGCCAATGGTAATGGCATTTGGGCCTATAAAAATATTGTTATCAAAATTACGCCACCCTGGTGGCAAACATGGTGGGCATACACATTGACAGGATTGCTTTTTATCACCGCCATCTGGCTGTTTATTTCCTATAGATCAAGAAATCTTATCAAAGAAAAAGGTTTGCTTGAAGAACAGGTAAACCTTCGCACAAAAGAAGTGGTGCGGCAAAAAGAAGAGATCAGCGCTCAGCGGGACAGGCTTAAGGAAGCTATTCTTGAATTAAAGAATACGCAGACGCAATTGGTGCAGCGGGAAAAAATGGCTTCACTTGGCGAACTCACCGCCGGCATTGCACATGAAATACAAAACCCTTTAAATTTTGTAAAGAACTTTTCTGAATTAAATATGGAATTGCTTGGGGAAATAGATCAGGCGCTTGCTAAAGGAGATACGACTGAAGCCAGGGAACTCTCGGCGGATATCAGGCAAAATCTTGAAAAAATTACCCATCATGGCAAGCGTGCCGATTCCATTGTAAAAGGTATGCTGCATCACTCACGAAGCAGCACAGATACCGCAGAGCTTACTGATATTAACGACCTGGTAGATGAATGTTTACGCTTAACCTACCACGGCTTACGGGCTAAAGACAAAACATTTAATGCTGCCTTTAAAACAGATTTTGATGAGAACATTGAAAAGATCAACATCATCCCCCAGGACATTGGCCGGGTGTTCCTGAATATTTTCACCAATGCATTTTATGCGGTAGCAGAAAAAAATAAACAAAAGCAGGAAGGGTATGAGCCTACGGTGTCAGTAAACACCAGGAGGCTGCTGGATGGTATTGAAATTAAAATCAGAGACAATGGCCCTGGCATTCCGCAAACAGTTTTGGATAAAATTTATCAGCCTTTTTTTACCACCAAGCCAACAGGGCAGGGTACCGGCCTCGGCCTCAGTTTAAGCTATGATATTGTAAAAGCGCATGGTGGCGATATTAAGGTAAACACCAAAGAAGGCGAGTTTGCAGAATTTGTTATTTTGTTGCCAGCTTCATAATTCAGTGGTACTATCCGGGTTTGAATTACAATTATTTTGAAAGCCCTTTTAAACCACATATAAGGCGACGGCTTTCACACAGACTATGTGTGCATTTACTATCTATCTATATGTCTATGTGGTATTCAATTTTTCAAGCTGAGACACTACGCAGTTTTCGATTCACTTTGTACTATGTAAAAGAATAGGTAACTTTTCTGTAAATGCAAGCCTGCTGAGTTTTGGGTGTATCTAAAAAAAGAAGCCATAAAAAAAAGATAGCGTGTATTATTCATTCAAAGGTTAGGTAATCTTAAAGTATGAAAGCAAAAACATTTACATCTGCTTCAGCAGACCAGGCTTTAAAATGTATTGAGGAAAGTATTACGGCAGATTTTAAGCCAACGCTTGCCCTGGTATTTCTTTCTGTAAAACAAAACAGCAAAGCCATTTGCGAGGCACTGGATAAAAAAGGCATTTCAATTTTTGGCGCTACTACGTCAGGTGAGTTTGTTGATGGGCATATTGGCGATGGCACCATTGCTATCATGCTTTTAGCCATTGATCCATCTTTCTTTAAAATTACTTTTCAGGAAACCGATAACAGCAATACTCATGATATTGCAAACAGGATTGGTGAAGAAGGCAAAAAATATTTTAATAAACCCGCTTTCATTGTTGCCTCCGGCGGTATTACCACAGATGGTGAAATAATAGTATCGGGCATTGCAGAAGCTGTAGGCACAGAGGTAACTATCTTCGGCGGCATGGCTGGTGACGACTTAAACCTAACCGAAACTTTTGTTTTTTCTAATAAAAAAATTAGTAACAATGCTCTTGTTGCCATCATTTTTGATGAAGAAAAAATTGACATCAAGGGTATGGCAACCAATGGGTGGAAAGCCGTGGGAAATACCCGGGTGGTTACCAAAAGCAAAGGCAATATAGTTTACACTATTGATGATGAACCAGCGCTGGATGTGGTAATTAAATACATGGGTGTTATTGTGGATCTTGATTCAAAAAAAGATGTTGTACTTAATATCGGCGCCTATTTTCCCCTGCAGCTTGATCGGGACAATGCGCCACCTGTAATGAGAACGGTAATGTTTATCAATAAGCTGGACAGGTCTCTTATATGTGCCGGCAATGTGCCACAGGGGTCAAAGATCAGGTTTTCATTGCCGCCTGATTTTGATGTGATAGATCATGTGGTTGATGAATGTATTGCATTGAAAACTAACAATAGTAAAGAAGCTGATGCCATGTTAATTTTTTCATGCATCAGCCGGCATTTATCATTTGGCGAAATGGCCGGGGAAGAAATTGATAGAATAAAAAAAGTTTGGGATAGCCCCCTGATTGGGTTTTTTAGTTATGGAGAAATAGGCAAATCTATAAAAGGCAAACATGAGTTTCATAATAATACATGTTGTATAGTTGTACTTAAAGAAAAATAGTATGGATCAGGAGCTTCAATTAATTATTGACCGGATAAATAACCTAAGTCTTTCAGAAGAGGCCAGGGTAGCGGTAATGGAAGCAATGAAAACCGTGGAAAAAAAATTAAGCCTTACTGACTTTAAGCTGGCCCGCACCGAGAAAGTAAAAAAAACAACAGGTATTTTGTTAGAAGAAACCATTGAAGAACTTCAGCGAAAATCTAAAGGTTTTACAGAACTGAATATTCTTTTAAAAAATACACAGGAAGAACTTAAAGCTACAAGAAGCCAGCTTTTACAGGCAGAAAAAATGGCGTCGCTTGGTGAGCTTACCGCCGGTATAGCGCATGAAATACAAAATCCTTTAAATTTTGTAACCAATTTTTCAGAAGTAAATACCGAATTAATCGGAGAACTGCAGGATGAAATTGATAAAGGAAATGTTGCTGAAGTAAAAATAATTGCAGCAGACATAGCAGACAACGAACAAAAAATTAATTACCACGGTAAACGTGCAGATGCTATTGTGAAGGGCATGCTCCAACATTCACGCAGTAACTCCGGTGAAAAAGAACTAACAGATATTAATGCTTTAGTTGATGAATATCTCCGCCTCGCTTACCACGGCCTGCGGGCCAGGGATAAAACTTTTAATGCTACTTTAAAAACCGATTACGATAAAAGCGATCCTATGGTAAATATCGTGCGCCAGGACATTGGCCGTGTAATTCTTAATTTATTTACCAATGCCTTTTATTCCATCACCGAAAAAAAAGAAAAAGACAAAGACAATTTTGAACCAACAGTTTCAGTAAGTACAAAAAAAATGAGCGACCAGTTGGAGATAAGGATAAAAGACAATGGCAATGGCATATCTCAAAGTATTATTGATAAAGTATTTCAGCCTTTCTTTACCACTAAACCAACCGGGCAGGGTACAGGGCTGGGCCTATCTTTAAGTCACGAGATCATCCGGGCGCATGGCGGCAGTATTACTGTAGAAACAGAAGAAGGTAAATTTGCCGAGTTTATTATAAAACTGCCGGTATAAAATTTAAGTGTATTTAACTTATAAATAAAACATCATGAAAATACTTGTTGTAGATGATGAAAGAGATATGAAGATGCTGTTTGAACAGCGTTTTAGAAAAGAGATTAGGAATGGCGACATGGAATTCATATTTGCCTTTTCAGGCGAAGAGGCGCTCATGTATCTCAATCAGCATGTGCATGAAGCTGTGCTCATTTTATCTGATATCAATATGCCGGGCATGAGCGGCCTGGAATTATTGCAGCAGATCAAGCAAAAATTCAGCACACCGCCGCCTGTGGTAATGATGATAACAGCTTATGGCGATGCCGAAAATTATAATACGGCAATGCGTTTGGGAGCAGACGATTTTTTAACCAAGCCGGTTGATTTCAGCCTGCTTAAAGAGAAACTCAAAATAAAGATTTAATGGCTAAGATTTTAGTGGTTGATGATGAAACAGATCTTGAAGTGCTCATAAAGCAGAAGTTTCGTCAGAAGATCCGTGAACATAAATACGATTTTGTATTTGCCATCAATGGCAAAGATGCGCTGGAAAAATTGCAGCAGCATCCGGATATAGATATCATGCTTTGCGATATTAATATGCCGGAGATGGATGGCCTTACCTTGCTCTTAAAATTAAAAGATATTAATCCGCTTATAAAATCTGTTATTGTTACCGCTTACGGAGATATGGATAACATTCGCACTGCCATGAACAGGGGCGCTTTTGATTTTGTTACCAAGCCTGTAAATTTTGTAGATCTTGAATTAACCGTTGAAAAAGTAATTGCTTATACCAACCAGGTAAAAGAAACGCTGCAGGCTATAAAAGAAAATAATATTCTGCGCATGTATGTTGATGAAACGGTTCTCAATTTCATGAACAAGAAAGAATATGAAACAGCTTTAATGGCCAATGAAACCATTAATGCAACTGTTGCATTTATTGACATTTGCTCTTTTGCAAACATCGCAGAAACAGAATCACCTGATACTGTGGTTAAGCTTTTAAATAAATATTTTGATGTAATGGTAAAAGAGATCATTGCCCAAAATGGCTATGTAGATAAATTTATAAGCCATACCCTTATGGCCGTATTCCGTGGCGATTTTCATTTAGACAGGGCCATTGATGCCTGTTTGTCGCTTTGTACACAAATCGAAAATTTTACTATGCCTTTCACTGATGTCTCGGTCTCGCACCAGGTAGCCATTGGTATTAACTGCGGCGAATTAATTTCAGGTAATATTGGTTCTGCACAGCTCCGGCGGCTGGATTATACCGTTATAGGCGACGTAGTAAATACGGCACAACGCCTGCAGGGTGTTGCAAAAGGCGGCCAGATTTTAATAGGCCAGGCCGCTTACGATAAGGTAAAAGAATCTTTTAATTGCCAGCCGGTAGGGCAGGTAAGCTTTAAAAATAAAACGAACCCTCTCATGGTTTACGAAGTATTAGCCTGATTTACACAAAACTTTCCCACCTTATTTTCAGAGCATCATTTACGGGTAGTGAACCGGTACATTATTGATTCACAATTGTTTTTAAAGTTGGCAAATTTCTCTGAAAAAATTAAACGCTTGTTTGATAATTTCAAACAATTGTTTAACTTTGTGCTTTATCATTTACAATGATCATTACAGAAAAACATCGGCAAATACTTTATAAAGCAGAAGAATTATTCGCTTCTCATGGCTTTGATGGCGCTACAGTAAGAGATATTGCTGAAGCTGCCGGTGTTAATCTGGCGATGATATCTTATTACTTCGGGTCAAAGGAAAAGATGATGGAAGCCTTGTTCAGCGAACGCATGGGCGCTATGAAGATCAGGCTTGAAACGCTTATTAAAAACCAGGCACTTGCGCCATTTCAAAAAGTTGAAATCCTTATTGATGAGTATGTTAATAAAGTAATGGAGAAGCAATCTTTTTATAAGATTATGCTTTGTGAGCAGGTGATCAATAAAAATAGTGTGGTATTAAAATTGTTGAGCGAACTAAAATTAAGTTATGCAAATCTTATACAGGAACTAATAATGGAAGGGCAGAAACAAAAGGTTTTCAAAAAAAATATTGATGTAATGCTCATGCTGAATACGATGACCGGAACTACAACGCAGGCTATTCTGAACAAAGAGTATTACAAGGCGTTTAATGATCTGAAGAAAATGAAAACGACCGAATTTGATGCGTTGCTCGTAGACAAGCTGCGCAGTCATTTAAAACAATTATTCAAAGCAATATTAGGGTATGAAGGATAGATTAATAAGTACAGTATGTTTAGTTGTACTGTTAGCAACTGGTCTATTTGCGCAGGAAAGCCGCCGGCTAACGTTGCAGGATGCTATTGAACTCAGTATTAAAAACAGTAAAAATCTTCAGCTTGCAAATGCTAAAATAGCTGAGGCCACCGCGGGGCTGCAGGCGGAATACAACAATCGTTTACCTGATTTTAAAGTTAGCGGAAGTTATATCCGGCTGAATGCAGCAAACGTAAATCTCAAAACAAAAAGCGATTCGGCTGGTAGCAAAAGCGTCACTCCAAAAATTTCAAGCGCAGCTTATGGTATTGCTAACTTAACCTTTCCGATCTATGTAGGGGGCCGTATAAAATATGGTATTGAATCAGCAAAGTTGCTTGAAGAGGCATTAAAACTTGATGCGGGTAATGATAAGGATGCCGTTGCGTTTAATGCGGCACAGGCATATATCAATTTATACAAAGCAGCCACAGCCGTACAGATCGTAAAGGAAAATTTAAGGTCGTCAGGTTCACGGGATTCCAACTTTTCTAACCTTGAAAAAAATGGACTGCTTGCCCGGAATGATCTTTTAAAATCGCAGTTGCAAACGTCTAACATTGAATTGTCTTTATTAGATGCTGAAAATAATTATGCGTTGGCTACAGTGAACATGAACCTTTTGCTCGGGCTTGCTGAAAATACCCAATTGATGTTGGACAGTACTTTTTTAAATGATCAGCCGGACGTTAAAAGCTTTGCAGACTATGAGTCTCTGGCAATTCAAAACCGGAAAGATGTGCAGGCAGTTGTTACGCGGAAAAAGGCTGCTGATATAGGTATAAAAGCGGCGAAGGCTGAGGCTTATCCATCGCTTGCGCTCACCGGCGGGTACATTGCGGCTTACGTTCCCGGTTTGGTAACCATTACAAATGCAGTTAATGTTGGTGTTGGCGTTCAATATAACCTGGCAAGTTTGTGGAAAACCAATAGCAGCCTGCAACAGGCAAAAGCAAGGCTGGCACAGGCTAATGCAGGCGAAGGTTTATTAAATGATGCTGTTAAACTACAGGTAAACAAAGATTACCAGCAGTACCTGCTTGGCAAAAAGAAAATAGAAGTGTATGAAAAATCTGCAGTTCAGGCAACGGAAAATTATCGTATAACCAATAACAAATACAACAATAGCCTGGTTACACTTACTGATCTGCTTGAAGCAGATGTAGCGCTGCTGCAATCCAAACTAAACATAAGTTTTGCGAAGGCTGATGCTATGCTTAATTATCAAAGATTATTGCAGACTGCCGGCCTGTTAACCAAATAATAATAAGAAGAATTTAATTAAATAATATGTCAACAACAAGCGAACAACAAACAACCTCACCTGCCCCGGAAAAAAAGAACAATAAATTTTTCATTATTATACTGGCAGTGTTGCTAATTGGTGGCGGTTGGTTTGTAATAAGTAAATACACACATGGCAGGCATCATGAAGAAACCGATGATGCGCAGGTAGAAGCGAACATCAGCCCTGTGATCTCAAAAATTTCCGGTTATGTATTAAAAGTTTATGCGACAGATAACCAGCTTGTACGTAGAGGGGATACCTTATTGGTACTGGATGACAGGGATCTAAAAATGTCGTTAGCGCAGAGCGAAGCTGCCTTGGGCACCGCTCAAAGCAATCTGTCTGCAGCCAGGGCTAACAGTAACGCAGCCAGCAAAAATATTAACAGCACAAATGCCGCTATCTCCACGGCCAGTTCACAAATTGAGGCTGCGAAAGTAAATGTGTGGAGAACCACACAGGATCTGCAGCGCTATCAAAATTTAATTGAAGATCATTCTATAACACAACAGCAATACGAGCAGGCACTTGCCGCAAAACAACTGGCGGAAAAGCAATTGCAGATCCTTGTTGATCAAAAAAACCAGGCCTCTGCGCAAACAGGCGTTGTATCATCGCAAAGCAGCGCTACGGCACAACAAATCGGGGTTGCGGGTTCTATTATAAAGCAACGGCAGGTAGATGTAGAGAATGCAAAACTCAGCCTCTCATACACAGTCATCAAGGCGCCGGAAACTGGTGTGGTTTCAAAGGTGCCGGTACAGGAAGGTCAATATCTTCAACCCGGTCAGCAATTATTTAGCATTGTGCTGAGCAATGAAAAATGGATAGTAGCCAATTTTAAAGAAACCCAATATAACAAGATGCACGAAGGACAAAAAGTACAGGTACATGCAGATGCGTTTCCTAACCATGATTTTGATGCAGTGCTAAGTTCCTTCTCCCCGGCAACCGGCGCAAGGTTCGCTCTATTGCCGCCGGATAATGCGAGTGGCAATTTTGTGAAAGTGGTACAAAGATTACCTGTAAAAGTTGAGTTTACTAATAAAGCTGATACATTGATAAAACTTGTCAGACCCGGAATGAATGTTAGTGTGGATGTTCACCTGAATTAGATTTTATTAACAATTATGATCCCTCAACAAAACTCGTTGGTTGAATATGGTTCGCGCCGTATTATTATAACGATAACTGTTATTTTTTGTGCGCTGCTGGAGATAGTTGATACCACTATT
>JANLXV010000327.1:0-4802 GCA_031365305.1 Chitinophagaceae bacterium | reverse complement strand
GTAATTGAAGGAGAATCGGTAGCCCGTTGTAGCGGTGGACTTTTTTGCTCGGCACAACGTAAAGAAGCCATTAAACATTTTGCTTCTCGTCGTGCGATGGATATTGAAGGACTAGGGGATAAATTAATTGATCAATTAGTGGCAACCGGTTTTGAAAGACCGAAGATGACAAAGGCCGCTAACCTTGAAGATGTATTTATAAACCTTACCGGTAAAGATTTTAGAGAAGATTAAAATAAGTAAAAAGTAAAAAGTAAAAAAATAAAAGTAAAGATGAAGAACATTTTAATGGCAGTATTTTTATGTGTAGCACTTGGTGCAGCAGCACAAACTAAAAAACCTTTGCCGGCTAAAAAGCCTGTTGCAGCAGTAGTTCCCTTATTAAAAAATTCAACAGATAGCTTAAGCTATGCCATCGGGCTTGAGGGCGCCTCATTCTATAAATCGCAGGGCGCCACAACTTTAAATACGGCTTTAATTAAAAAAGGATTTGATGATGTATTCGGCGATAAAAAATTGTTATTAACATCTGAAGCAAGTAACATGACTATTCAAAATAAAATGCAGGAATTTATGAGCAATAAAGCAAGCGGCGTAAAACAGGAATCGCAAAAGTTTTTAGACGCCAACAAAAAGAAACCGGGTGTAATAACACTGCCAAGTGGTTTACAATATGAAATCATAAAAGAGGGCACCGGCCCGAAGCCTAAAATTACGGACACAGTAAAGGCGCATTATGCAGGATCAACTATTGACGGCAAAGAATTTGACAACTCTTACAAAAGAGGTGAGCCTTTGGAAATACCGGTTGGCGGCGTAATACAAGGTTGGGTTGAAGCGTTGCAATTAATGCCTGTTGGCTCCAAATGGAAACTGTACATTCCTTCTGATATTGGCTATGGCGATCGTGGCGCAGGAGATGCTATCCCAGGCGGCGCTGCTTTGATATTCGATATTGAATTGATTGATATTGTAAAAAGATAAGTATGTCTTCAACTATTGATCTTAGATATCCCATCGGAAAAGTAAGCGATCAAAAATTTACCGGTAAGGAAGAATATAGTGACGAGATAAGAGATACACTCATCCTGGATATACAATACTGTCCAAATTCACTTGAGCATGCTGTTCTCAATTTAGATGCTCATCAACTTGAAACCCCATACCGTGAAGGCGGATGGACAGTGAAGCAGGTTGTTCATCATGTTGCAGATAGCCATATCAATGCCTATATACGTTTTAAACTGGGCTTAACAGAAAATAACCCTGCCATTAAGCCTTATGATGAGGCGGCTTGGGCTAATCTTAATGACACTGCATCTTTACCGATCAACATATCGCTTACTTTACTTCACGCTTTGCACACCCGTTGGATTTCGATAATGAAAAATATGAGCGAAAGCGATTGGCAAAGGACTGTTTTTCACCCTGAGCATAAAAAAAATCTACCGCTTTGGAGTTTGCTTGCCATGTACGCCTGGCATGGCAAACATCACATAGCACACATTACATCATTGCGTGAACGCAACGGTTGGCATTAATAAAATAACTGATTATGAGTTTAATTGGCCAGCATGATCTTGCAAATATGCCGGAAGACAATGAGCAGGATCAATGGAAAATTTTATCTTCTGAATACATTGCAAAATTTAATTATTTCACCGCCAGGAAAGATAAATGCATTACTAACAAAGGCAAAACCATTGACGAATATTATGTGGTTGAACTTGGCTTAACTGTATGCGCATTGGGCATTACAGAACAAAATGACGCGGTATTGGTTAAGCAATACCGCTATCCTATTGCTTCAACAATTATAGAAATACCCGGCGGGTTTGTTGACAAAGATGAAGACCCGGAAAAAGCCATGGCAAGAGAATTACTGGAAGAAACAGGTTATGAATTTTCGCACTTTGATTACCTGGGAGAAGTGGCTGCTAACCCTGGCGTACTGAATAATTTTACCAAACTATATCTTGCCAGGGGCGGCAAAAAAGTTGCTGATCAATCTTTAGATGCCAATGAAGAAATAGACGTGCAGCTTGTGCCATTGGCAAAGTTAAAAGAGATGATATTGCAGAATAAATTTCCACAGGCGTTACATACCAGTTGTATTTTTTATGCGCTGTTAAAACTGGAGATGCTATAATATTCCTGTCATTTCAACTTCGCCGATTAAATAAACACTGCCACACACTACAATAAGATCAGTAGGTTTTGCAACTGATCTCGCCTGATATATCGCCTCATTTACTGAACTGTACACACCGCCGTTAAGATTACATTCCTTTGCACGGCTTTGTAGTTCTTCTGACGGTAACGCCCGTGGTATATGTGCCCTGGTAAAATAGTATGTTGCATCAGCAGGCAATAATGAAAGTATAGTGGTTATGTCTTTATCCTTTACTACACCTATCACAATATGTAAGTTTGAATAAGATAATGAATGTATCTGTTGAAGCACTGCTTTGATGCCTGCTTCGTTATGCCCTACGTCCAAAACAGTTAAAGGATTATCAGCAATTTTTTCCCACCTGCCATGCAAGCCTGTAAAAGCTGTTACATTACTCAACCCATTTACAATATCATGGTCGTCAATTTTAAATTGTTGCGTAAGAATATTTAAAGCAACAATAACAGTTCGTAAATTTTTTTGTTGGTATATGCCATCGAGATCAGTAGTATAAAAAACTTCTCTACCTGACCGGTTATTCCTGTAAGTAATGATTAGCAGATTATTTGATGAAACTGACTTCACAACCTGGTATTCGTCTTCAGCAAAATAGATGAGGGCATGATTTTTTTTAGCGTTATCTGTAAAAATCTGAATTAAGCTTTCCTGAATTTCCCCGACAACTACAGGCTTACCCGGCTTAATAATTCCAGCTTTTTCAAAAGCAATTTCCTGTAAAGTGTTACCTAATATATTGGTATGATCATAACTGATATTTGTAATAATAGAAAGTTCGGGATCAATAATGTTTGTACTGTCAAGCCTGCCGCCCAGTCCTGTTTCAACAATAGCGATATCAACTGCCTGCTCTTTAAAATACTGCAGCATCATGGCTACAGTCAATTCAAAAAAAGATGGCTTAATTTCTTCTGAATAATCTTTGATGTCCCGCACAAATTCAACCACAAATTCTTTTGAGATCATTTCACCATTGATCCTGATTCTTTCCCGAAAATCTTTTAAGTGAGGAGACGTGTATAACCCTGTTTTATAACCGGCCTGCTGAAAAACTGCGGCCAGCATGTGGCTTGTTGATCCCTTGCCATTTGTGCCGGCAACATGAATACATTTTACATGCTGCTGGGGCTGGTTTAAGAAATCACATAACAAAGTTGTATTGGTAATATCCTTCTTATAGGCTGCCGCACCGGTTCTACTAAACATCGGCAGGCTGTCGTACAAATATTGCAAAGTTTGCTCGTAATCCATCTTGCAAAATAAAGGTACGAGGCATTGGTCATGTCTTTGGAAATTGAAAATTGATTGTACATTGATTATTTGAACTTACAAAATTGACTTTGATGAATTGACTAATAACTTATTGACCAATGACTCAATGACCATTGACTTATTGACTGACGAAAATTTTTAACTCTTTAAAATAAAATTGAAAAGAATTGTGCCGGCTTCTTCATCATTTTGGCTGGAAGGAAATTTAAGCTGTTTGGCTTTTTGTATAGCAATACTTCTCAACGAAGCATTTGAAGTAGTTGTTCCTTTTGAAATGCTGGCGCTTGTAACGGTGCCCGAGGCATTCACTTTTATATCTACATATACTTTTGCATTCTCATTAAAATCATCCTGCATAGAAGGGAAGCTGGTTGGCCGTCTGCCGCTAAGGCCGCGTACCACACTCACGCCACTTCTGCCGCCAGGCGAGTTACCATAAGAATCAGGCTTACCATCGGGGCTGCCTGCATCACCGTTGCCGGTTTTATAGCCTTGATTTCTATAGCCATTGTCCTGTGCAGCGCCATTTCCACCAGTGCCGTTACCACCTTTGTAAAGCGGTAATTTTGGTTTAGGAGGCGCAGGCGTTGGGTTAACAGCCACTGAAGTAACAGGGGATTTAACGGTTTTAACGGCCACCTCTTTGGGAATAACCTTACTATCCGGTTTCGGCTTAACAGGTTTATTTACAGGCACAGCCTCGGGATCATCATCTTCATCAGCTTTCATGTCTTCAGCAGGTTCTTCCTTAGCCGGTGATGACTTTGCAGTGATGTTGCGTTGTTCTATTTCAGGAGCGGGATCGCCTTTTACCAGTGGTTGCATTTCTCCGGCACCTTCTGTTTCATTACCGAGATTTATTTCAATAAGATCCTGCACAACAGGTATAGGGTTGCTTTGAAGAGGCCAGGTATATAAGATAAAAATGGCAAGTAGTATTCCACAGATCAATACTGTGAATGAAAAAGCTTTTTTATTTTTTTCAGCCTCAAAGGAATTATTCCTTGTAGTCAATTGATAAAAGTTTATACCTGAAAATTAATAATAACAGGCAATACAACAGGTTTCACAGTGTTAAAATATATCTGAAATATTGATTGTTGATCACAACTCCTTTAAACGAAACTTCTTCCATTTAACTTTTATACCGCCGCCATCGTGAATTTGCAATGCAATAAACCCTTCGCCTTTGCCAATTTTTTCATCTTTAAATGTCACCATCTGGTGGCCGTTAAGCCAGGAGGTAACCTCATCTCCCTTAACCAGAATTTTAAGCGCATTCCATTCGCCTACCTGTAAATATTTTTCATCTTCAGCTTTGGGCTGTATCAGCCAACCG
>JANLXV010000263.1:0-1552 GCA_031365305.1 Chitinophagaceae bacterium | reverse complement strand
GGAAGCTTTTAAAGTGGCACTTTATAAAGGCAGTATAATAAGGGCAGATAGTGTTCCTATTGTTTTTACGTTTCAATTAAAAAAAGAAAATAATAAACCTGTTGTGTATATTATTAATGGCGATGAAAAATTAAAAGTTGAAAATATACAGGTATATGCTGATTCTATAAAAATGGAGATGCCCGTTTTCGAATCTTCTTTTACAGCAAAGATTGATGGCACAAAATGGTCAGGCACGTGGACAAGAGCAACATCTGCTAACGATATTACACTTCCATTTTTTGCTGCGCCTGCTTCCGCACGGTTTGACCCTGTAAATGGGAAAGCCTCACATAATATAACTGGTCGCTGGGCTTCAACCTTTGCTAATGACAAAACAAAAGCCGACGGTTCTGTTGCAGAGTTTGTACAAAAAGGCAACAGGCTCACAGGCACTTTCTTAACACCTTCCGGGGATTACAGGTATCTTGAAGGCATTGTTACAGGCAACACTTTAAACCTTTCTGGTTTTGACGGTATTCATGCAATGGCTTTTACTGCAAACATTACCGCAGATAACCGGATTGAAAATGGCATGTATTATTCAGGTGCTAAATATAAAGAAGCCTGGAAGGCAGTTAAAGATCCAAATGCCGTGGTTATCACAGATAGTTTTAATATGCAGCTTAAGCCTGGTGAAGAGAAGCTTAGTTTTACTTTTCCTGATCTTGATGGCAAGGCTGTATCTATTAAAGATGAACGTTATAAAAACAAAGTGGTTATCATACAGATCATGGGTTCCTGGTGCCCGAATTGTATGGATGAAATGAAGTTTCTCAGCGCCTATTATGATGCCAACAAACAACGTGGTGTGGAGATCATCGGCCTGGCTTATGAATATAGTACAGACTTCAACCGTTCTGTAAAAAGCCTGCGGAAATTTCAGCAGCAGTTCAATGTAAAATACCCGATGCTGGTTACCGGCGTAAAAGTCTCAGACAGTTTAAAAACCGAAAAGACATTACCGGAAGTGTCGCCGATAAAAGTATTTCCTTCCTCTATAATTATTGATAAGCAGGGCAAAGTAAGAAAGTTTGATAGTGGGTTTTTAGGGCCCGGCACAGGCAATCATTATGAAGAATACAAGCAAGCATTTTCCGCTACTATAGATGAGTTACTGAAGGAATAATGGCGGCTTTGCGGGTGGTGAGTTGTGAATGGTGAATTTCACGATTAGCAATTCACTGTTCACAACAATTGAAACGTCATTTAATAATTTAGATCACATTAAACCAATATCTCGCCTTTATAAACCATATCTGCAGGGCCGCTTAACCATATATTTTTATAGTGCTCATCATCCATCTTATCAAATTCAACGCTAAGCCTCCCGCCAGGTGTATGCACTTCAACGCGGTTGAAGCCATAATCATTGTGGGCAGACATTAATGCTGATGCAGTGACACCTGTACCGCAGCTCAATGTTTCATCTTCAACACCACGTTCATACGTGCGGACATAAATTTCATCTGAAGCTAACTCCTCTACAAAATTTACATTTATGCCTTCCTTT
>JANLXV010000222.1:0-11218 GCA_031365305.1 Chitinophagaceae bacterium | reverse complement strand
GGGTGGGTAGGCAGCTATGGCTATGTGCAGGTTAATAATCAGGTTAATATAGCAGGCGATGTCTTTTCAAATATTTTTACAGCAGGCAACAGCGTTGCTGTAAAAGGCAACATATCTGTGTTGAATCAACTTGGCATTAGTGCCGATGTATTGCGAATGAAGGCGCTTGCTAATATTAATACGCCAGGCAATATTTACGTAAATGGCAACGCCTCAATTGTTAGCGGTACAGTTGAAGGCATAGTTCAGCATCCATACTTTTATTCATATTCTGGACCTACGCCAGGCGGTGGAGATGATCCAACATTTCCTTCATTCGCTCCTTTGCCGGATATGCCTTTTACCAATTATGAATTTGGTGTTGGTGTTACAGATGTTACTGCAACACAAACCATTTTGCCGGGCAGGTACAGGATACTCGGTTTATCGGGTGGAAAAACAGTAACCTTTTCCGGCGCAGGCAATTATTACTTCAGATCAATGGGTAATGGTGGGGCAAATAATTTTGTTTTTGATTTTAAAAATGCACAAACAGGCAACTTCAGAATATATGTTGAAGACACCGCAAGCCTCGCCAATTTAACTTCCACCATGATTAATGGCGGAAATGCAGGTAGAATATATTTTGAAGTACAGGGGTCAGGCAATCCTACAGCCAGAACCGCATTTGAACTCAATACGGATAATCAAACTTCCGGCAGTTGGAATGGAACGATCTGGGCACCTAACGGCGCAATTCTGATAGGCCAAAGAGCCGTAGGGTCAACCACTGCAATAAATGGCAGTTTATGGAGTGGCAGAAAAGTAAAGCTTGGAAATAATATTGCCATGACTTATGCTCCGGCTTTATATCCCTCAGCAAGCAGCCCTTACACCAATATAATACCTTACTATCCGCCCCCAGCCATAGGTAAAACAACTACGCTTATCGGCTCTGAACTTACATCGCTTTTTGAAAATTTTGGGGCGATAGGTAATGATAGCATCATTTACCGTGTGTTTGGCAACAAGGTTTTAATAGAGGTTATAGTATTGCAGGGCAACTATGCGGCTACCTTAACTTTTCTACAGGCTAACGGCTTAACCGATACGGTGAATAATGGCCCCGGCAGTTTAATCATCACTGGTAAATTTCCTATTGCCAACTTATTAATTTTAAATACAAGAGCCGATATAATTGATTATGTAAGGCCATTGTTCTGGCCAATAAGGAATAGCGGCCTTGTTCAGGGCTCAGGTGATTCAGCCATGCAATCTCATTTTGTAAGAGGTGGTTACGATATTGATGGAACAGGTGTAAAAGTTGGGGTAATGTCTGACAGTTATAACACCATCCCCGGCGATCATGCAGGCATTGATATAGTAAATGGCGACCTTCCCGGCCCGGCAAATCCATACAATCATTTAACACCTACGCATCTGGTAAAAGAATATCCTTATGGCGAAAGTATAGATGAAGGCAGAGCTATGCTGCAGATTGTACATGATGTGGCGCCCGGTGCAAACCTCGCCTTTAGAACCGGGTTTATAAGCGCCGGTGATTTTGCCCAGGGGATTGACCAGCTAAAAACAGCAGGCTGTAATGTTATTGTAGATGATATTACTTTTATTACTGAACCCTATTACACTGATGGTGTGATTGCCAAAGCCGTTAATAAAGCTGTATTAAATGGCGCAACTTATTTTTCTGCCGCGGGAAACTTTGGCAAAAAATCTTACCAGTCCACATTTACAGGCTTGCCTGCGCCTGCTTCGTTGCTTAATAGCATACCAGGTGAAGTACACGATTTTGGATTTGGCAATCCTTTCCAAACACTCGATTTAGATCCCGGAAACTACACGATAGTTCTTCAATGGGATGAGGATATTTATTCGCTTGGAGGCGCACCAGCAGGCACACAAAGTGATTTAGATGTATATCTTGTAGATGACTTTGGTTCTACACTTTTCGGATTTAACAGGAACAATATAGGTACTGATCCATTGGAGGTTTTACCCTTTACAGTCACCAGCCCCACACAAGCCAGGTTACTAATATCAAAAGCTGCAGGCAATAATGCCAACCTTCATTTTAAATATATTGTGTTCCGGGGCCTGTTGAAAAGCATTTACGATTATCCAGATGGTGCACCAACAATAGTAGGGCAGGCTAATGCAGATAGTGCTATTGCTGTAGGTGCAGTTCTATATCAGAACACGCCGCTATATGCAGTAAACCCGCCAACAGTGGCTTCATTTTCTTCCAGGGGCGGCACTACAATTACAGGTGAAGCACAACCACGCAAAAAGCCGGAGTTTACTGCACCAAATGGCGTAAATACCACTGTAGATTTTCATAGTTATGAGCTAGAAGGCGATCTCTTCCCCAATTTTTATGGTACTTCAGCAGCGGCGCCACATGCGGCTGGTGCGGCAGCACTGCTTCTTCAGGGTAAACAGAAATTTTTGGGAGAAACCATGACACGTTATGAGCTAAAAGAATTATTAAGAACAACTGCAATGCCCATGGGCCCCAACGACTATGATGCAGATTTTGGTGCGGGCTTTATACAGCCATTTGTGGCCATGCAAACCTTTGCTGTTCCAAAACCTGAAATATTAGCGCTGGTAACAGCCAATCCTATTGTAAGTCCGGTATCAACGCCGTTTACAGTAACCGTTCAGGGTAAGTTCATGACTGCTCAAACAAAGGTGTATTTCGGCGGAACAGAGCTTGCGACGACACCTATTAACAGTGAAAGTGTTAGTGCAGTAATACCTGCTTTTAATGGTGATCCGGAAGTGAAGTTGTTCAATCCTCCCATAACCAACAACAATGATGGCGGTTTTTCAGACAGCTATTATTTTTCATCACCTGTTAAAAAACACGTTAAAATAAAGGCCGATAATAATACCATGAAGTATGGCGAAGTGCTGCCTGCTTTCACATCTGTTATAACCATTGATGATGTACAGGTAACTGATGCGTCAACCCTTACAGGTTTAAAGCTGAATAACCTGGCCTATTATTCACCCGCTACTTCAAATAGTAATGTGGCGCAATATTATATACAGCCAAAAATGGCAACACCACTTGCAACCGATGATCCTTTACTAAAACAATATATTTATGAATTTGATAACGGAGTACTGACCATATATAAATTACCATTGACCATAACGCCATTAACAACCACATTAAATTATGGCAACAGGATACATAACATTCAGTTTAAATATGAGCTTGATTTTTCGGCAAATCTTGCCAACAGACAAGGGCTGACAAATTCTCTTAATACACTACATGCCGCTGCTATAGCAGATTCACTGCTTGGCATACTCAACGGTTCAGGTGCCACAAGCCGTGCCCTTGTAAATACTGATCTTGAAAACCTTGGCATCTTAATAAGTAATGGCTCCGGGGCTACATCCAGGGCGCTGGTTAATAACGGATCGGGCACTACTGAAACCAGTTATGTGGTTGATGTAGATACCACCTCAATCACAAATTATGTAGATTATTATTACCAGGATCCCACTATAGGTAATGGTTCAGGTGCTACTAGCAGGGCTTTGGTTAATACGGGCCCATTGGTTAATGGTACGGCCAGAGTTATTATAGAAAATGGTTCGGGTGCTACCAGCAGAGCTTTGGTTAATGGCGATGCGTCATTAACAAACAGCACACCGGGAAATGGCAACCGCACAAATGTTGCTGTGGTAGTTAGTACGGCAGATCTTGATTCGCCTGGTATTAGAACAAAATCTGTTAACCTTGTTACCGGCATTAAAGCTGGCACTCACTCACTTGTTCCGGGCGCTTTACTATCCGGTAATTTTGAAACACTTTATTCACCGGGAAATTTAATTATTAATAAAGCCCCGCTTAACGTAAAAGCCAAAACCGCTTACAGTAATGATGGCAAATTGCCTTTGCCTTTCACGTCTTCAATAAATTATCAATACCAGGATGCGAATTTGCGTGTTTCAGGACCGCTATACACTATAATACCTGCACCGGCTAATCCTCTGAAGGTTCCTGCAGGTGTATATATTATAAGGCCGTCAGCGCTTGTTTTATCTAACTTTTCAAATTACAGCGGCCCCAATTATATAGATGGCCTTTTATATGTGAATCCTTACGGCAGCAGTGCTAAAAAAATAACCTTGTCTTTAAAATGTGTTGAACTGTTGAGAACACCAGTAAATGGTTTTAAATATATTGCACATTTTTCATATAATAACTATAACGCTACACCTGTATATGTACCTATTGGCACAGATAATAAGATAACAACCTCTGCAACTTATCAAGGTACACAGCCCACAGTATTTGAAGTAGGCAACCACGTTGTAGATTATTATTTTAATGGTCAAAAACTTACCTGGGCTATAAGGACAAATGAGGGCATAAGTAAAAAAACCGTTTCTGCAGCAAGTGCAAATTCTTCTTCGCCAAAGTGTAAAGCTGTTTCTACCCAAGCTATAACTAAAAATGCCGAAACGATTATCCCGGAAAATGTTGTTACAAATGGTACAATGACGTTGTACCCCAATCCTGCTACTGATAAATTGGTACTAACAAATATTAATCTTAAAAAAGAAAAAAATATCATGATATTAGATGCACAAGGAAGAAGTTATCTGGTAAAAGTAAGCGGCAGAAGCGGGCAGCAACTGGAATTAGATATTTCAATTCTGGAAAAAGGTGTATATTTTATCAAATTAAAAAATGACATCGGCAAACCATTATCGTTTATAAAACTTTAAATTAGAGGTGAAAATCATTTTCTTATTTAAATAATAAGAAAAGATAAATGAAACATAGACTATTATCGCCCGGCCCTAAAAAGCCGGGCTGATAAATCAAATATTGCAACCAATATCTTCTTAGAAAACCTACAACCTATAGACACTCAAACAGAGTTGGTTTAAAAAACCGGCTATCCACGATTTGAGGTTATTGATCAATCCCTGTAATTGCGATGCTATTTGGAATACAGGCTCTTTAAGCCTGTGAGGAACATTATTTTATTCTATTAAAATTGATGAACTTTTTAATGCATTAATCAAAAAATCGCTCATGAGAAATTTTACCTTTTCCCTTGTTATCTTTTGCTCTTGTCTCCTTTCTTCAATAAGCCTCCTTGCGCAAAATGCCTATATAACCAATGGCGCTGACAGCAGTGTTTCAGTAATTAATACGCAAACCAATACAGTAATAACTACTATTCCCACACCATATCCCAACCCGGGTGCGGTAGTTGTAAGTCGTGACGGCTCTAGAGCCTTTATAACTTACTTCGGAAACAGTAATAACAATATCTCAGTTATTAATGCCGCAACAAATACGATAGTTAATAATATAATCTTCCCCAATGGTGGTTCCGGTGGCGATGGTATAGATATTAGCCCTGATGGCTCAAAATTATATTATGCTTCAACCGGTACTGAAGGTATTGCTGATACAGTGTTTGTTATAAATACCGCATCAGGCAGTGTAATTGCAGGCATTCCATTTTCAACCCAGGGTGGGGTTAGAGGAATTGTGGTAAGCCCGGATGGCTCTAAAGCCTACGTTGCAGACAATAGTGATATTGTTGTTATCAATACTACAACCAATACAATCCTGACTACCATTAATACTGCAGGTAATTATTTATATGGGATAGCTATTACCCCTGATGGATCTACTGTATATGCTACAGCTTATTTTTCGGAGCAACTGTATATTCTCAATACTTCTACAAATGCAGTTTCAGGAACCGTGTCTACCGGTACAGAAAGTTTTCCATTAGGTGTAGCTGTAAGCCCCGACGGATCAAAAGTTTACGTATCTAATGTTGGCCTTAATAATGTTGCAGTAATAAATACATCTACAAATACACTTGTTGCTACGGTATCTACAGGACAAGGACCATTTGGTTTGTCATTTACGCCTGATGGATCATTATTATATGTAGCTAATCAATCAAGTAATAATGTTAGTGTTATTAACACATCTTCAAATTCAGTAGTGGATACTGTTCATGTTGGTCAAGGCCCAATCGCATTTGGTAAATTCATTAGCCCTGCACAGTTTATCCCCCCTGTTGACTCCGGAAATTTAAACATAAAAAGCTTCGCCATTTTTGGAGGCAACTCTGATGCAAGCCTTACAGATTCTGCGCACTTTGGGGTAGACCTCGGTTCTAATATAGGCCTGCAAGGTGGTGGCGCTGTTGGCACTTATACTTTTTTACAAACAATACAGCAGGTAAACATTGAAGGTAATATTTATGCAAGTACAGTTCGTATGGGCAACAGTAATACAGTAAAGGGAAACACTTATGTCTACAATTTTGCCAACAGAACGTCGAATGTGTTAGATGTGGCAGCGCTGGCCAATTTTAATGGTCCTGGAAATATTACAATGGCCGGAGACGGCTTAATATTGAGTGGCACCGTTGAGGGTGAAGTAAGACATGCTGATAATTATACTTACACAGGACCTGAACCTGGAGGAGGCGAAAATTTCAATACGCCTACTTTTCCCACACTACCTTCAATGCCCGGCACATCTGAATTTTCTACAGGCACACTAAATGTAACTTCTACCCAAAGTATTACCCCCGGCAGATACAATGTGCTGGCATTATCGGGTTCGCAAACAGTAACGTTTTCAGGCGTTGGTGAATATTATTTTACATCAATGGGGAATGCACTTGCTAATAATTTTATATTCGATTTTAAAAACAATACTACCGGCGCATTTAAAATATTTATACAGGATACAGCTAACCTCGGCAACCTTAATTCTACTATCATCAATGGTGGAGATGCCTCCCGCATTTATACAGAAGTACAAGGAACAGGTAATCCTGTAAGCCGGGCTGCGTTTTCATTGAACACCAGTGGCCAAACGTCAGGTCGCTGGAACGGAATAATCTGGGCACCTAACGGTGCTATTGTTATGGGCGAAAGATTGAATGGCTCAATTACCGAAATAAATGGCAGCTTATGGAGCGGCACACAGGTGAAGCTGGGTATTAATATTCCTTTTAATTATGTGGCGCTATCGCCTGCTGCAGATCCAAATGCCAACCAGGATATTGTACCATATTATCCGCCGCCGGCCAATGGCAAAACGCCAACAATCATTGGCTCTGAACTGACCTCTCTCTATGAAAATCCGTTAGCCTTCCGTAACGATAGTATTATATACCGTGTGTTTGGAGATAAAGTGCTGATAGAAGCTATCGCATTGCAGGGGCAGTATGCTGCAACATTAGCTTTTCTACAGGCAAATGGCTTTACCGAACAGGTGAACAATGGCCCCGGAAGCCTGATCATCTCTGGAAAATTCCCTATTGCTAACCTGCTAATATTAAATACGCGGCCAGATCTTATTGATTATGCCAGGCCCTTATTTTGGCCGATCTTAAACAGCGGTCTTGTGCAGTCGCAGGGCGATTCCGGCATGCAATCTTACCTCGTAAGAAATGGCTATAATCTTTCAGGAAATGGGGTTAAGGTTGGTGTAATTTCTGACAGTTACAATAGCATTCCGGGCGACTATGCAGGCATTGATATTCTTAATGGAGATTTGCCGGGTGCCGCTAACCCGGAGAATCATTTATCGCCTGTAGACCTGGTTGGTGAATATCCTTATGGACAGAGCATTGATGAAGGAAGAGCTATGATGCAGATCATACATGACGTGGCACCTGAGGCGCAGCTTGCGTTCCGCACCGGTTTTACCAGTGCCGGAAATTTTGCACTTGGTATCGGGGAACTTGTAAGCGCCGGTTGTAAAGTGATTGTTGATGATGTTACGTATATAACCGAGCCTTATTATATTGATGGGGTGATAGCCCATGCTGCCGACCAGGCCGTAGGTAACGGCAGTACCTATTTTTCTGCAGCAGGTAATTTTGGAAAAAAATCTTTTGAGGGAACTTTTTCAGGAATTCCTCTTCCCTCTACAGTAACCAACATTCAGGGTTTAGCGCATGACTTTGGCGGCGGGCAACCTTTTCAAACGTTGAACTTGCAACCCGGCAATTATACCATTGTACTTCAATGGGAAGATAATTTCTATTCCGGTGGCACAACTGCAAGCGGAGCTCAAACAGATCTTGATGCTTTTCTTTTTGATAATTCCGGTACATCTTTCTTTGGCTTCAACAGGAATAATGTTAGAATTGATAACCTGGGAACCGACCCAATTGAAGTGCTGCCTTTTACAGTATTGAACCCTACCACGGCTAAATTAATGATCGCAAAGGCAACAGGCCCTAACGTTCGGTTCAAGTATATTGTATTCAGGGGTAATCTTACCATTAATGGTTATAACGGGTCATCAACATTGGTTGGGCAGGCTAACGCCGCAGGTGCAATTTCGGTAGGTGCGGTACTATATGACAATACACCACCGTATGGCGTTGATCCGCCAACCATTGCTTCTTTCTCCTCTATAGGCGGAACACCGGTTAACGGCGTTTTAAGAAATAAACCTGAAATAGCCGGCCCTAACGGCGTTAACACCACCATAAGTTTCAATAATATTGATTATGATGGCGACGGTGTTTTCCCTAACTTTTTTGGCACATCTGCAGCAGCTCCACATGCGGCTGCGGTGGCTGCTTTATTAATACAGGGACAACAAAAATATCTAACGCATACTTCTACGCCGGCAGAAATAAAATCACTGTTAACTTCAACAGCATTGGATATGGGTACGCCAGGTTACGACCCCATCACCGGTTACGGCTTTATACAGCCCTTAGCTGCCATGCAAACTTTTGCAAGTCCAAAGCCTGAGATACTGTCGTTACAAACTTCACCGGTAGTAACAAGCCCTGTTTCTACAGCTTTTACGCTTACAGTAAATGGAAATAATTTAAACAATCAAACGACTGTTTATTTTAGAGATGCTCCGTTAGTAACCACATTCGTAAATGCCGGGAAAGTGACTGCCAATATTACACAGGCCTTTACTGATGATCCATTAGTCAGATTATTTAATCCGCCTATAACCAATGCCGGTGATGGCGGGTTTTCAGACGGTGTAACACTGTTTTCACCGGTAAAAAAACATGTAGTTGTAAGAGCAGATAATAAAACAAAAAAATATGGAGAAAAGCTTCCGGCATTTACTGCGAAGGTTACTGTTAACGGGGTTGTGATCACTAACGCTACAACTCCAAATCTTACAGATCTAAAACTTAACAACCTAACCTACATAACAACTGCAACTACCTCAAGTAATGTAGCTGTATATCTTATTCGTGCAAACAATCCATTGGACTCTGCACTTGCTGCAGATGCTGAACTTTTAAAGCATTACACCTACCAATTTGATAATGGATTTTTAACTGTAGAAAAACTGCCATTAAAAATTACACCCCGGCATAAAACATTTACCTATGGGCAGAAAATTAAAGACATACAATTTAATTATGTATTAGGACCGTCAGCAACACTTCAAAATGCTGATAGCTTTAAAAATGCAGTGCGGTTAATCCATGCTGCGGCCATAGTAGATTCTATCTATGCCTTAACAAATGGTTCAGGGGCAACAAGCCGTGCCCTGGTAAATACTGATGTAGATGGTTTAAGCATTTTGATCAGTAATGGGTCAGGCGCAACCTCACGTGCATTGGTTAATAACGGCTCAGGCACTTTAGAAACCAGCCATGTTGTTGATGTTTCCACCAAATCTATTTTCAATTATCTGGATGATCCTGCAACATCTCCTCTTGTAAATGGTTCGGGTGCCACAAGCAGGGCGTTGGTAAATACCGGGCCATTGATCAATGGAACAGCTACTGTAATAATAGGAAATGGCTCCGGTGCCCGAAGCCGTGCCCTGGTTAATGGCGATGCGGGTTTATTAAACAGCAGTAATACCGGCGCCTCGGAGCAATCAGATATTGCTGTAATAGTGAGCGAAGCTGACCTCGATTCCCCTGGTATAAAGACGAAATCTGCTAATATGATTACGGGTATTACTCACGGCACACATATTATTATTCCCGCAGCATTTCTGTCGGCAAATTTTGATATCAATTATGGCTTAGGCACTCTTCGTATCAATAAGTTTCCTCTTAGCATTACGGCTAATACATTGTACAGTAATAATGGTCAATTACCGGCTTTTACGTCAACCATACTTCGCTATCAATACCAGGATGCCACAACTATGACCATTACCGGACCCATTTATAAGTTGTATTCTTCGCCTGCGGGCCCACAGCCCATTACATTTACGGGAGCGCCGGGAGTGTATACCATCAGGCCTTCAGGCCTTAAGTTATCCGGTGATTCTAATTATACCAAAACTTACAATGATGGTTTATTATATATAAATCCCTATGGCCCTCATACAAAAAAGGTGTCCTTAAAACTGAAATGTATTGAGCAACTTAAAACACCTAAAAACGGCTTCAGGTACATAGCTCATTTTTCCTACCAGAATAAAAATGCTACACCGGTTTACATACCAATTGGCCCCGATAATAAAATCACAGGTTGCAACTCCTATTCAGGTGTTCAGCCGGTGGTGTTTCAACCTGGCACCAACTATGTAGATTATTATTTTAACGGAGAAAAATTAACCTGGTCCATCCGCTCGAAAGAAGGTGTTAGCAAGAAGACCGTTTCCGAATCACATGCTAATAAAAACTCTCCAAAATGCAAAGCGGTTGCCACACAGGCTGGCATCATAAACAACAATGCCTCGTTACTGAAAGATGAAAAAGCGGATGGCGAAATGAGGCTATATCCAAACCCTGCAGCCAATAGGTTAGTAGTAACCAATTTTGATGTTAAGAAGGAAAAAGGCCTTATGGTATTTGATGCACAGGGAAGAAGCTACGTGGTAAAAGTCACCGGCAGATCAGGTCAACTTTTAGAATTAGATATTTCAACTTTGCAAAAAGGCGTCTATTTTATTAAAATAAAAAATGATCGCGGTAAACCACTATCATTCATAAAACTTTAAATAAACATCTTAACTTAATAATCATTCTCTATTGTATTGCGATTAATAATTAGTCATCTGATACGAAAAGAACTATTGATGAATTGGAAAATAAAATTTTATAGCGCCTGTTTTTTATTGCTGACATGCAATGCTAATGCTCAGTCAACTAAAAAAACCAAGCAGGTTGGAGATACTAATACTGTAAATACTTTAATACAATCCAGTAAGGAAAATTTTGGTACCGATCCTGCAAAATCAATTCAATTGGCAAAG
>JANLXV010000204.1:0-2010 GCA_031365305.1 Chitinophagaceae bacterium | reverse complement strand
CATGTGGGTAATACCTATATTTCCCGGCAGTTCGTCTAAAATTTTTTGTACGTAGTGGGCACCCAATAAAATCCCCGAACCTTTTTCCAAATGACCGCCAATGGTACTAAGGTTAACCACACGCTTTACACCTGACAGTTTAATGGCTTGTGCATAGTTATTTCCAAGTCGTCTGTAATATACTCCTAGGTCAAGGTTTTGGTCGAAGTAATTGTTTGGCGGGATCATACAATACACTACATCGACCCCGGTAAAATTGGTCACTAAAAAATCAACGTCTTCAAGCGAACCAATGGCAGCCATGGCACCCAAGGCTTCTATTTCTTTTTGTTTTTCCGGATTGCTACTGATCACGACCACTCCATGTCCTTTTTGCAAAAGATCAATTGTAAGTGGCTTGCTGATATGCCCTAAAGAACCTGTTACTATAATTTTCATTTTTTTATTTTATGTGTTTGGATGTTTCAATAATATCTAATATAAAAATTTTAAAGTGTTATAACATTTGACCACCAGAAACTTCAATCCTTTGCGCATTAATCCAGCCGGCGTCTTCACTACATAAGAAAGCGACTACGCCTCCTATATCATCTGGTAAACCAACCCGCCCCAGTGCTGTATTAGAAGCAATAAATTTGTTAAGCTGTTCATTGTCCCTAACTGCGCCACCGCCAAAATCTGTTTCAATGGCACCGGGGGCAACAATATTTACTCTTATTTTTCTTTCGCCTAATTCTTTTGCCTGGTATCTTGTAAGTGTTTCCATTGCACTTTTCATAGATGCATAGGCTGCATAACCCGGCAATGAAAGCCGGGTAAGGCCTGTTGAAATATTTACGATCCCGCCGCCATCATTTAGTATTTCCAACAATTTTTGTGTAAGAAAAAATGGCCCTTTAAATTGAATATTCAATAATTGGTCAAACTGTTCAATGGTGGTTGTTGCGAAAGAATTATAAGAGCCAATGCCCGCGTTGTTAATTATAAAATCAATTTTTCCGGTATTGAATACCGCTTTTAATTCTGTGCTGACAGATTGAAAAAAATCGGTAAAGGTATTGGTATCTGCAATATTCAATTGAATGGCTACAGCTTTTTGTCCCATACTTTTAATTTCATTTACAACTGCTTCTGCTTCGTCCTTTTTACTGTTGTAAGTAAGTATGACATCCAGACCTTTTTGCGCAAGCTTTAATGCCATATTTTTTCCCAGTCCACGACTGCCGCCTGTTACCAGTGCTATTTTGTTTTGATCCATTTTAAATTTTTTTAGTTGATGAGATATTTTTAATTTAAATCAGTGCTGAATACAAGCTTTAGGCCTTCCGCTAAATTTGATGGTTTTCGGCAAAGCTTGGTTTCCAAATCATTTGTTATTGTAGCTTCTTGTCCATTACTTATATCTGTATTGAAGCTCGATATTTTTTGAACCACGGGTTCAGGAATTCCTTTTGCTAACATCATTGTTGTGAATGCAGCATTCTCGACAGGTGTGTAGTTTACTTCTTTACCAGACAGTTGAGACAAAGTAGATGCGACATCATAAAAGGAATAGGCTTCGCTTCCGGTAAATCGATAGATTTTGTTTTCGCATTTTTCATTTAGTAAAACATTTGCCATTGCTTCGCCCATTTCACTTCTTAATGCGAAAGCAACTTTTCCATCGCCTGCCGGTTGAAATATTCCCTTTTCAAAAACCTGTTTGCCTACAAACAATGGAAGCACATCCATGTACAAAGCATTCCTGAAAATGGTATAATTAAGGCCGCTTTGCTTGATGTACTTTTCAGTTTCAAAGTGCTCCATCATCAATTGGTTGGATAGGGTTGATTTGTCTTTTAAACTTCTGCTGGTGTATGCAATGTTTTTTATGCCTGCGCTTCTTGCAGCGTCCACCACATTGCGATGCTGTTGCATGCGGTCTCCCTCGTCGGTAGATGATATGAGCAGAACCGTATCAAGTCCGGTCATTGATTCTTGTAGGGATTGCGGGTCATCATAATTACCTAA
>JANLXV010000307.1:0-2658 GCA_031365305.1 Chitinophagaceae bacterium | reverse complement strand
TGGCGTACATTATGGAAATTGGTGGTACTTACTTATTCAATGTAAAGAGGAACTTTGATTTATTAATATGGAATAATTCAAAAAATAATGCTTACAGCGTTTTGTTATATAAATCCAATACTTCTTACCCAATACGTTTTGAAAGCAAATACAGTTCATTAGAGCCACTTACAATTGACAAGCCCTTGAAGTTGAAAATTGTTTATGAAGTTCATCGCCCTATGACACATGACGAAGCTGAAAACATTTTACAAGCAAACGTACCAGATGATTTGAAAAATTTCGTTTTATTAGTTGAATATAAAAGCGAAAAGAGGCGAAAATATTACACCGGATTTTCACCACGTAATACAAATGAGCATCTTAAGAAAACTCCCAACTTAGAACACTATGAGAAGATTTGAATACTAGTGCCAACATGAACTGTGTAAAAAATCAAACAAAAATTGATCTTTTTTAAGGCCTGGCCGAACAATAATTTGGTTGATACAAGGTGTTGTTTTTTACAACGGCAAACACCTGCTTAAAAAACTTGTTACAAACCACTTTATATAACTAAACGATTTCTTTTCCGAAAGAACTCCTACCACTTATTTTTTAAAATAATTATTCCATAAACGCCGGGAAAATTCAAAGCCATTTACCGACACCCCCTGCAGCCAGTTCATGTAATCTAAAGGTTTTTCCATGCTGTGTTCAGCAAGATTTAAACTTAATTGTGTAATAGATTGAATAGATTTTTGCCAGGCTGCGGGCCCGCCAAAAAAAGTTTGTGCGCAATACCGGCTGCCTGAAACGCCAATCTGCAGCATGGTTTCCGCAATAAAGGCTGGGTTCAATACTTCCTTTGCGGGCACAATACCCGAGAGTACACCGCCTGCCACACCCGCATACTTTGGGTTGGCACGGGCACGGGCAGACATGGTACTCATTAACTGCAGCCAAACAGGATTGAGCGTTCTGTTTCTTATAAATTCGATGACCATTTGCGATAGCATCATGTCGCAACCAATCTCACGGTCTACAGTACGGCGGTAAGCATCAAGATCAGGTTTGGTGAGCGTGTTTTTTTGCAGGCAATCCATAAGTGTTTCGGCTGCCCATCGCCCGCTGGAAATGGCGGTTTGAATGCCCTCTCCATTCAGCGAATTAATAAGCCCGGCAGCATCACCGGCTAAAAGAATTCTGTGGGCGGTAATCTGCATGTCAGGGTCGAAGGTAGAGAGTGGCCAACCAACAATTTTCCCTCTAAGCTTAGCTTTCCCCACCCTGCGGCGGAGGGCCGGATCATTTTCAACAGTATGTTTCAAAAGGTCATTTAAATGCGTTTCATTTTCGGGAAACGTTTCTTTTACCATACCAATGCCTACATTGGCCGTTGTTTTACCTGTTGGAAATAACCAGTAATACCCCGGAAAACTATTGGAAGAGTAGTAGACATCTGCCCGTTGCCACGGCCCCTCCATATTATCATAATAGGCACGTACAGCCAGCATCCTGTTTTTAGATGCATGCGTGGTTCCCGAAAGTAAACGTGCCACCGTAGAGCTGCTTCCGTCTGCGCCGATCAGTGCCCGTACGTTAAAACGTTTCTCTTCATTTTTATATTTACAAACAACTTCAACGTGAGTTTTGAAAACCTCAAAATCAGTTACACGGCATAGTTCAACTATTTGTGTTCCGCTCAGGCGGGCAATTTCCCGTAGCCACCAATCAAGCTTCAGCCGGGGAATTACCCGCCCAAAAGCAGGCAGCCCCGATACTCTTGAAATGTGATGGTTTGCCAGTTCACGGCCATCTAAAAAAAGAGCTGCATTTGTTATGAGATTAGCCGATTGATAGTCTTCATTAAAAAAACGACGGATGCCAAGTTTGTCAAGCTCTTCAAGAGCAATTGGGCCAACAAAATCACCACATACTTTATCACGTGGAAATTGTTGAAACTCCATCAGCAAAACCCGCCATCCTGCACGTGATAGATAAGTGGCAGCACTCGCTCCGGCAGGGCCGCCGCCGGCTATAAGTACATCAGCGTCAAGTTTTGGGATTTGAGAAAAAGAGAGCATAAAGAAGTTTTTTTTATGCCTTAATAAAACAAGAAGCCATAATTAAATTAAGTAAAGCTTCTAATGAAAATACGCCAAAAATTATTGCAACTACAAGATGAGATACTGGTATGACTTTTTAATGCACATTAAAGTTCTTATGCGGTGATAGTTACCTTGCTAAAAAGGGTACTGCATATTGACCGGTGTGGATGAGGATCAGTAATTTTGGTACATAAATTATTAAACCAGATGCAATGGATATTAACCACAGGCACAACAATCATCTCCGGAACTGAAGAAGTTGTAAAAGGCTATTATGGTTTTGTTTTTGCAAAGCCTGATGGTTACAGGTTCAATATGTTTTATAAGGTTTATAATCATGCTATAAACATTTATCAACAATGCAAACAAACGGGCGTATGGAGAAATCAATAGAAACCACCGGCGATAATGATTCGCAAAAATTCTATCATGGCACAAAGGCTGATCTAAAGCAGGGAGACCTGATTGAAGCGGGCTTTAATTCAAACTATGGCAAGAGGAAAAAGGCTTCCTATATCTACCTAACCGCTACTTTGGACGCTGCTGTTTGGGGGGCTGAACTTGCTTT
>JANLXV010000134.1:0-1956 GCA_031365305.1 Chitinophagaceae bacterium | reverse complement strand
CTTCCCAGCTGAAAGGTGGGAAGACAGCGCCATTGATGCACTAACTATAGAAAGCTTCACAACAAAACCGATTGGAGCATTACGGGTATATTGCTCGCATTTGAAAGATTTAATGGTATGGGCTACCGCAGAAAAGGTATTCATTCACCTTACCTATGGAGTTTCTCAAACCATTATACTAAAGGAAAATTTACCAATGATGGCGTATTCGATTCAAACGCCGTTTCTAAACAATGTGGAGCAGCAGTTTTATTAAGGCGCATGAGTGAAAAACAAA
Organism: Chitinophagaceae bacterium; assembly: GCA_031365305.1. GTDB lineage: Bacteria > Bacteroidota > Bacteroidia > Chitinophagales > Chitinophagaceae > Ginsengibacter. The sequence continues at coordinate 1,679 of JANLXV010000134.1, read as the reverse complement.
TTGCCGTTAAAGGCGACAGCGATTCAATCTCACTCATAAAAAGCCTGGGCGAAAATGTAGTATTTGCGCCTAACACTTTCCACGACATTGCCGCCCGGCTTCAAACACTTTTAAATAGTGTGGGCCTGCATTTGAGGGTAGATGGTAAAGCGGGTAGAAATACCTCTGATGCCTTTCATGTCATCAGCGGAAAGTTTTTGAAAGGAGATAGAAACAGGTAATGCAGCTTAAGGTTATTGATTTTTTGAATAGGTAATTCTTAATTCTAAATAAAAACTCCATGTCAAACTTTACAATTGACATTCATTGTCACCCCGATCTGCGGCCTTTCAGCAAAAGTTTTTTAACTGATGCTCCACGGCAAAATTCAACCAATAAGCAAAAGAAAAATTCAATCTGGCATTATGATCCGCCAACTGCTATAGACCGTTTTGCACAAAGGGTTGTTGGGCTTTCAAAATATACACAAAGTGATTTCAGCAGTTTGGCCTTTGGCAATGTGCGCTGTATTTGTGCAGCCTTGTACTCTGTTGAAAGAAGTTTTGTACGGTTAAATTTTGTTGGCACCGGCCCCGTGGCAGATTTTTTTGCAAACGTTGTTGGTAACTTAAGCAAGCCACGTGTAGATTTTCTGCAGCAGAACAAAGACTACTTTTCTGATCTCGAAAGCATATACGACTATTATAAAAGCCTGCATAACCAGGTCATCACTTTTAATGATGGCAATAAAAAATATATGCTGGTAAAAAATTTCGCTGAGCTTGAACAGGCCATGGCTGAGAATGAGAATAATGAAGCACTGCAAACTATTTATGTAATCATAACTATAGAAGGCCTGCACGATCTTAATGCCGGCAACGGTGATGCGCCTGACGAAGCGATAATCATGGCTAACCTTCTCAAGTTGAAAGCCTGGGAGCATCCGCCCTTCTTTGTAACATTTGCCCATCATTTTTATAATGAACTCTGCGGCCATGCAGAAAGTCTATCAGGCTTTATACAAGACCTGCTTACCCAACAGGAACATGGCATGAATACGGGCTTTACTGAATTAGGCTGGAAAGTTTTAAAAGCGCTTATTGATGATACTAACGGCAGGCGTATACATATTGATGTAAAACACATGAGTTCTTTGTCAAGAAGGCAATACATCAGTTTTTTAAAGACTGATCATAGTGAAGAATACAGAATGAAAAAGTTTCCCCTCATTGCAAGTCATGGAGCCTGTAATGGAAAGGTGAGTGAAGCCAATCCCAATCCTACGCCCGGCCTTGAGACAACAGCCTCACGCATGTATGATGGCGATATTAATTTTTATGATGAGGAGCTTATTGAAATAGCCTTAAGCGGCGGTATAATTGGTCTTCAGCTTGATGAACGGCGGATCGCCTCCGCACGCTATAAAAGATCACTTCGTTTAGAATTTGCATCAGCAAGCAGGCGTAGACATTCCAACAGTAAAATGCTTTGGAATAATATTCAGCATATTGTTCAATTGCTTGATGGCAATGATATTTTCGCCTGGGATTGTATAACCATCGGCAGCGACTTTGATGGCGTTATTGACCCTATAAATATGTTCTGGTCTGCAGAAGATATGGATGATCTTGTTCAATACACTGAACGGCATGCCTTCAATTTCTTTAATGATCCCACCACAGTTTTTAAAAACAGCTTTA
>JANLXV010000125.1:0-6076 GCA_031365305.1 Chitinophagaceae bacterium | reverse complement strand
TATGAGATACGTTGGAACGTGTATGAGGCATTACAGCTTAAAGACAGTGCATATTTTTACTACCGGAATTTCATAACGCTGGGAGATTCGTTAGATAACGCTAAATTTAAACGTCAGCATCTTCAAAAATTAACACTATATAAAGCAGAAGCTAAGGAAGAACACCAACAAGCCCATATAGACTTGCTAAACAAATACAACCGGATAAAGCAACAGCAACTGCAAAAGGAGGCTTTGCAGAAAAAAATATTAATAGCAAGTTTAGCCGCTTCTGTTTTATTAAGCATCATTCTGTTTAGGAACATTGCCCTCAAACGCAAAAATGAAAAGCACCGCCGCGAACTGGCAGAAAATGAGTTGCAGATTCAAAAACTGGAAAGCGATAGAACAAATGCTGAATTACAACGGCAAGCAACCGAACTGGAAATGCAGGCACTTCGCTCTCAAATGAATCCGCATTTTATTTTTAATTGCCTTAGCTCTATTAACCGGTTTATTTTGAAAAATGAAAGCGAGCCGGCATCGGATTATCTCACTAAATTTTCAAGGCTCATCCGCATGGTACTTAATAATTCTAAAAAAACATTCATCGCCCTTGAGGATGAATTGGAAATGCTAAGGCTTTACCTCGAAATGGAAAGGCTGCGTTTCCAGTATTCTTTTGAGTATAACATTACATTTAAAAATGAAATTGATCCCGAAAATATTTTCATTCCTCCATTGCTGTTGCAGCCATTTGCTGAAAATGCTATCTGGCATGGGCTAATGCATAAGCAGGGACAAGGCCATCTTGATATTGCATTAAGCCTGGAGAAAAAAATATTAACCTGTATAATTACCGATAATGGGATTGGCAGAAACAAAGCCGCCACTATTAAAAGTAAGTCGGCAGAGAAACAAAAATCAATGGGACTGCAAATTACTACAAAGCGCTTAGCCCTGCTTAACAGGAATATAGAAGCACAAACTTTTTTTGAAATTGAAGATATTACAGACGATAAAGGTAACGCTGCCGGCACAATGGTGACCCTCAAAATATATTACAGGGATATGTTGGAGGCCTTTGCATGAATAGTAATTATGCGGGGTTTGGATGTTTTACCACATAGTACATAGTCCTCATAGGAAGTACACATAGAAAATTATTGAACAGTTGTGTAATACCAATGTTTTCTATACCCCTACTTGCGTATCGGCAGGCAGGTGTGGTGAATCTCTAATTGAAATAATAAAAAATATTCATTGATTACAGCAACCATTGTAGATGATGAACCTTTCTGTTGCGAAAGCTTAGCTACTTTGCTGGAGCGATATTGCCCGGCTGTAAAAGTGCTGGATATATGTTATTCTGCGTCTGCCGCTTTGCAGAGCATTCAGCAACAGCCACCTCATATTCTTTTTTTAGATATTGAAATGCCGCACATGAATGGCTTCGAGTTACTTGAAAAATTGCCTGAGATAAATTTTCAACTCATTTTCACCACCAGCTTTGATCAGTATGCCATTAAAGCCATTAGATTTAGTGCGCTCGATTATTTATTAAAGCCTATAGACCGGGAAGAATTGCAAAAAGCCGTGCAAAAAGCACTACAAGGTATTCATCATCCTTTTCCGCAGCAAATCGAAATCCTGTTGCAGAAATTGAGTCATCCCACCCTACCGGTTAATAAAATAGCCATCCCTACAATGGAAGGCTTGCAAATGATCTTTGTTGAATCTATCATCAGTTGTACATCTGACAGCAATTACACCATTCTGCATTTAAAGAATAAACAAAAAATAACGGCTTCCCGAACGTTAAAAGACATTGAAGAAATGCTGGAAGATTATTCGGTCGCAAGAGTTCACCATTCCTTTCTTGTTAATTTGAATGAAGTTGAAAAATATGTAAAGGGAGAAGGCGGATATCTGATAATGAGTGATGGAACCACCGTTGATGTATCCAGAAGCAGGAAAGACATGTTGTTGAAAAAGCTACAGCCAGATAAAACCTGAGAGGAGATTTTTTAATTTAAACAGATTACCAATAGAGTTTTATCTATAAAGCTATTGGATTGATTAACTTTAAATATATGGTCACACATAAGCTTTCAAATATTTTTCACCCGCCTGTTTGGAAAAAATATAGTTTTTCCCAAAACGCATGACCTTGAATTATTGGTAAAATTGTCTATCCGTATAAATCCTGTTTTCAATACTATTTTAGCAAAAGCGTTTAGTTTAAGTAATTATGCTGTGATACCGCGCTATCCCGATTTGTTAGACGATTTAACTGCTCAGGATGCAAAACAAGCATATCAAAATGCTATTGTCATCAAAGAATTTGTGTTGAAATATTTTCTTCAATAAGAAGCTAAACAAACTAAACGGGCAATTATTATAAGGAACATAAAAAAAAGGCTTTCTACACTTTAAGCGAAAGTGGATTGACTTGCCTCTTAATTATTAAAAAACATCCTGCTCACCCAATACGTTCAGTTACTTTCTAAAATCACTGAATGCCTGTTTTGGCATTTTTAAAACCTGCTTACTCTTATTTTTGGACCAATCACTTTTATTAAAGAAATGCAATCAAAGATTGACAACCCGATGCCTAATCAATAATTTTATGGAATGTGAAAATACTACATACTCATTTTTCTGATCCTTAAAAATGAAAACCAAAGCCTGTTATATTATCCTTTACCTTTTTTTGTTCCAACAATCCTGCACACAGCAGCAATCTACCGAACAACCGCTAAATGGTTTTCCTCCAAAAATTGTTGAGGCTTCCCAGCCAACCGTTTATAAAAAAAATCATGCTGTGGCAAAAGTACTTACTGTACATACAGAAGTTAAGGCGGCTGGTAAACCTGAAATAACCATTCTTCCTTCTAATGTTAGTAAAGCAGGTGCGCCGGTTATAAGAGCGGCCAGTAAGCCTATCATTTCCCAACCAGGCACTGACACATTTAAATTGCCAAGTGTGGTACCGGCCATTCACAAACCTGTACTTGCCGGACAACCGGAAGAAGTACAGGCAAAAGAAGCGAAGCGAAGCGATAATAACCCTGCCGGTTTTAGTGCTTTTACCATTCTTGAGGGACTTAAAAGCGAAATTATTTTTCCGGTAATACAGGATAAAGCAGGCAACATTTGGATTGCTACTTTCGAAGGCGGCGTATGCAAATACGATGGCCGGTCATTTACCAATTACAGTTCCGCACAAGGGTTAAGCGACGATCATGTATGGAGCATGATGGAAGACAGTAAAGGTAACATGTGGTTTGGTATGGTAAACCCAAAAGGAGTGGATAAATTCGATGGTAAATCGTTCACGCATTTTACAATGAGCGAGGGGTTGAGTGGCAACAATGTGATCAGCATGCTTGAAGACAGTAAAGGAAATCTCTGGTTTGGTACAAGAACGGGCGGGGTAGATAAATATGATGGAAAAACATTTACCCATTACACAACTGCTCAGGGTTTAATTAACAACTATGTCACCAGCATGATAGAAGACAAAACCGGCAACCTTTGGTTTGGCACGGTCGGCGGGTTAAGCCGCTTTAACGGTAATGCCTTTTACAATTATACCGTTGAAAATGGCTTGTTTGAAAACGACATCAACTCACTAATGTTAGATAAAAAAGGTAATATATGGATCGGTAGCCACTACAGCGGTGTTGTTATTTTTGATGGCAAATATTTTTCTGCTTTCTCTATTCCTCAAGGCTTAAACGCTCAATTAGTTGCAAAGACTATGGAAGATAATTTAGGTAATATATGGCTTGCAACTAATAACGGTGCTTATAAATACGATGGGGTTTCATTTACCCGCTATGGCATTGAAGAGGGCTTAAACTGCAATCGGTTCAATAGTATTTTTCAAGATAAGAGTGGTAACATCTGGTTCGGCAGAGATTGCGGCGGCATTTGCAAATATGATGGCGGCCTTTTTACGCACTATACCATATACCAGATTACCCAAAGCAGAAACGACATCAGAAGTATAATGCTTAGCAGAACAGGAGATACCTGGGCAACAACAGGTAGTGGCGCACTTTTAAGGCTAACAGGGCAATCGGTACTGAGTTATGGACTAAAGCAGGGAGTTGCCCATGATAACCTTTGGCAAATATTCGAAGATAAGCAGGGTGACATTTGGATAGGGTTATGGGGTAAAGGCATTCAGAAATTTAATGGTAAATCATTTACCCTTTATTCTTTTAAAAATGATAGAGATCTTATTACCGGGATTACCCAGGATAAACAGGGCAACATGTGGTTTAGCTCGTATGGAGGTTTAATGAAGTTTAATGGTAAAACATTCACTGGGTTTGATACCGACAACGGTTTGCCCGGTGTTCTGCTTACTTCAATACTCACCGATAAAAATGGCAGCATCTGGATGGGGACTTATGGCAATGGCTTAATTAAATGCGATAGTAATTTTATTTGGAACTATACTGCGAAGCATGGCTTAAACAGCGATAATATTTATAGTATTTATGAAGACACATCAGGCAATATCTGGGCAGGCACTTTTGAATCTGGTGTAAATAAATTTGACGGAAAGAGCTTTACACAATATACCACACTACAAGGGTTAAGTAATAACCGGGTCAATTGCACCCTGCAGGATAATAATGGCAACATCTGGTTTCTTACCAGCAATGGCCTGTGTAAAATGGAGGCTTTTGAAAGAAATACTTCAGCGCAGGATAATAACAAACCACTTATTAAATCATTCTTAAAAGCAGATGGGTTTCTTGGTGTGGGAACTACCTACACCCAAACCCTAATGCTTAACCCAGCCGGAAGTTTATGGGCTGCAACTGCAGACAGGATAACCGCTTACCATCCTGAATTTGATATACCGGATTCTATTCCGCCTGTTATGCAACTCACCGGTGTTTTGCCTTTTAGTCAACAGATCAATTGGGCGGAAGTCAATAAAACAAAAGACACAAGTTTTGTTTTAGCCAATGGAATCATTCTGCATGATGTAAAATTTGAAGATTTATCAAAGTGGTATTCCATTCCCACATCGTTAAGTCTGGCTTATGATAACAATTATCTTGAATTTCAATTTACAGGCATTGCCACCCGCGCTGTTAGCCATATAAAATATCAATATATAGTAGATGGGCTTGATGATAAGTGGAGCTTATTAACAGACAAGCCTCAAGCTATTTATAATAACTTACCTCCCGGTAATTACATCTTTAAAGTGAAAGCCATAAATAGTGATGGCTACTGGAGCAAAGAGTTTCATTATGCTTTTTCAATAACACCGCCATGGTATAAAAGAGCCTGGTTCTTTATAACAATTTTGGTTATTAGTTCGGGTTTGTTTTATACTTTAATAAGATGGAGAGTGCATCAAAAGTTTCGCAGCAAGCTGCAGGCAACCCAAACAGAAAGCGAACTTGCGCAAGCCTGCCAAAGATCGGCCGAGTTGCAACAAAAAACTACTGAGCTTGAAATGCAGGCCCTTCGTGCCCAAATGAATCCGCACTTTATTTTCAATTCACTTAATGCCATCAACCGGTTTATTCTGCAGAATAATAAAGCACAGGCTTCAGGTTATCTCACCAAATTTTCCAGGTTGATAAGACTAATATTGCAAAATTCGCAGGCTGCACTTATCACATTGCAAAACGAATTAGAAGCCCTCAGCCTTTATCTTCAATTAGAAGCGTTACGGTTTGAGAATGCATTTGAGTATACAATAACTATAGCCGATGAAGTAGATGCAGAGACTATTAAAGTACCGCCACTCATTATTCAGCCTTATGCAGAAAATGCAATATGGCATGGCTTAATGCACCTGCCTGCCGGTGAGGCAGGCAAGGCAGAAAAAGGACATTTGGAAATTGAGATCTATCAGCAGGATGACGATATATTATGTTGCAAAATAAGGGATGATGGCATCGGCAGAAAAAAGGCCGGGGAAGTTAAAAGTAAATCAGCGGCTACACACAAAGCTATGGGTATGCAAATTACTGCCGGACGCCTGGCTATTTTGCAGCAGGAAAAACAACCCCATACTGCTATAACCATTACCGATGTGGTATTGGCCGACGGCAGCGCA
>JANLXV010000097.1:0-6302 GCA_031365305.1 Chitinophagaceae bacterium | reverse complement strand
TTAAGGATACCCGGATTCAGCAGCTTATTGGTAAAGAATTAGAAAGGCAAAGAGAAGGCATTGAATTAATTGCTTCTGAAAATTTTGCGTCGCATGAAGTAGTGAAAACTATGGGCAGTGTGCTTACCAATAAATATGCAGAAGGTTACCCCGGTAAAAGATATTATGGCGGCTGTGAAATAGTTGATGAGATTGAGCAAATAGCCATTGACCGTTTAAAACAAATTTTTAATTGCGAATACGCCAATGTTCAGCCCCATAGTGGCGCACAAGCTAATGCAGCCGTGTTGCTTGCTATCCTTCAGCCCGGCGATGATATTTTAGGCCTTGACCTCAGCATGGGCGGACATTTAACGCATGGCTCACCCGTAAATTTTTCAGGCAAATTATATAAGGCACATTTTTATGGCGTAAAAAAAGAAACCGGGCTTATTGATTACGACATGCTTGAACAAAAGGCGAGAGATATCAGACCAAAAGTAATCATCTGCGGCGCCTCCGCTTATAGCCGTGACTGGGATTATGTGCGCATCAGGAAAGTAGCTGACGAAATCGGGGCTTTTGTGTTTTGCGACATGGCGCATCCGGCGGGGTTGATTGCAAAAGGATTATTAGCTTCTCCATTTGAACATTGTCACTTTGTTACTTCTACCACACATAAAACACTGCGTGGCCCACGTGGCGGCATTATCTTAATGAAAAAAGATTTTGAAAATCCTTTTGGCGCAAAGGACATTAAGGGCAACCTGAAAATGATGAGCAACCTGCTTGATATGGGCGTGTTCCCGGGCACGCAGGGCGGCCCGCTGGAACACATTATTGCGGCAAAGGCAGTATCATTTCAGGAAATATTGTCTGATGAGTTTACGCAATATGCCAAACAGATACAGCTTAACTCGCAGGCAATGGCGAAAGCTTTTGTTGCAAAGGATTATAACCTGATCAGCAATGGCACTGACAATCATTTAATGCTGATAGATTTAAGAAAGAAAAATATCACCGGCAAAAAAGCGCAGGAAACATTAGACCTGGCGCATATTACGCTTAATAAAAATTCGGTGCCCTTTGATGATAAGAGTCCATTTGTTACATCTGGCATTCGTGTTGGTGTGCCTGCAATAACCACAAGAGGCATGCTGGAAAATGATATGCAGACAGTAGTTGATTTTGTTGATAAGATTTTGATGAATATTGATGATAAAAGTATTTTACAGTCAACCGGGAATGATGTAAAAGATTTTATGAAAAAGTTTCCTTTATATCCTGAAATGTAATTCTAACCCGGTTTTAATAATTTGAAGTATGATACAACGTGTACAAACCATTTGGCTGTTTCTTGCAGCCATCACTATTTTCTTAACGCTTCAATTATCTTTTTACAGTGGTACACTTATCAGCGATAATTCATTTTATTCCTTACAGGCAAAAGATCATTTTCTACTGATGGTGCTAACCAGTGCATTAGGAACTGCTGTACTCATCAATATTTTTTTGTTTAAACACAGGAGCGTTCAATTCAGAATTTGCATATTTGCCATTCTTGCAGAATGCCTTTTGATCTTTTTATATTTCCAAAAGCTTGGTCAGTTTTCCAAGGGCAGTTACGACCTGTGGTCTGTATTTCACCTGCTTACTATTATTTTTCTTTGCCTGGCGGCAAGAGGTATTTACAAAGATGCAAAGGTGATTAAGGATAGTAACCGGTTGAGATAGGCACTCACTTAGCTGTGTTCTGAAATAAGAAACTGTGTGATATATCTATTCTATCAACCAGCTATTTCCTGCTCATATTATGAACAATTTTTATTCTTTTTCATAATTATAGATGTCGCAATAATTGAGATAAGTCCAGCTGAGATACATGTAACAATTAAGTTCCCATACAATCTAAAATCAAGTCCACCAAAAATTCTAATTGAAATTATAATTACAGAAAGAAAAAATATAAGTATCCAATATTGAATGTTAATACTATGAAAATTATCAGTGTCAACTGGCAAATTAAAAACTGCAACTATGATGACAAATGCTCCAATTAATGAGCTTAAATGCTGCAAAATTTTAAATATGGGAATTTGTATTTGACTTACTTTATATTATTTGTCAATACAGAAATTGTTTGTACAAAATGCCCAGTACTATGAGTAAAACCATCCCAAAGTAAATGTGAGGCTGACCCGATTAAAAGTGAAATCAATGTTATAATCCACTTACTTCTTAAATTACAATTCCAAGCAAATTTTTTATACGTTAGAAATCTTGATTGAAGAACTATTGGTAAATTATTTATTAAACAATTACGAACCACGTTATGAAAAATATATGCTAACAAAAATCCTAATGGAACATCAAACCAAAAAAGTCCATTGATAGTATGACTATAATTGCTTTGCACTTTCATTCTAAGAAAATATTCAAAGTCGGGAGTCAAGCTGCCAATAATTATCCCTGTCAAGGAATAAAATCTGTGAGGAAGATATGTTAATGGCAATACAAGTGCGGGATGCGAGAAAGTGAAGGGCATTAATTTATGTTCTGCTTATTAAATATTTTATAAATACTTTCCTGTAAAACTCTCTTTCACCTTTTTCAATCCCGCCGGAACGCCGGCATAAACCAATCTTCCACCGCCATCGCCCGCCTCAGGGCCAAGATCAATAACCCAATCTGCAGATTTAATAACATCAGAATTATGCTCAATAACCAACACAGAATGGCCTTGTTCAATTAAAGCATTAAACGAGGTTAATAATTTTTTTATATCGTGAAAATGAAGACCGGTTGTTGGTTCATCAAAAATGAATAGTATTCTTCCCGTGCCATTAGCCTCTTTTGATCCCTTTCCTTTTCCAAGAAAAGAAGCCAGTTTAACCCTTTGCGCTTCTCCACCTGAAAGCGTATCTGATGATTGCCCCAGCTTTATATAACCCAACCCTACTTCGCTTAACGGTTTTATTTTTTTTACCACTTCTTTTTCATCTTTAAAAAAATCAATGGCTTCACCAACGCTCAGCTCAAGTACATCATGAATGCTTTTTTCTTTATACCGAACTTCCAGCACTTCTTCTTTAAATTTTTTCCCGCCACATACTTCGCACTGCAAATGCACATCAGCCAAAAACTGCATTTCTACAACCTGCTCTCCTTCTCCTTTGCAGGCATCACAGCGGCCACCATCTACATTAAATGAAAAATGCTTTGGCATAAAACCGCGGATTTTGCTCAGTGGTTGCTCGCTATACAATTCTCTTATTTCATCATAGGCCTTTATGTAGGTTACAGGGTTACTTCGTGATGATTTTCCAATTGGGCTTTGATCCACCATCTCAACCTGGCTTATCATCTCAATATCGCCTGTAAGCCCTTTAAATAAACCTACTTTATCACTGAACTCTCCTTTTATCTTTTTTAATGCGGGGTAAAATATTTGCCTGATCAAAGTTGTTTTACCGCTGCCGCTTACACCACTTACCACACAAAAAATATTCAATGGAATAATGACGTCAATATTCTGCAGATTATTTTGCCGTGCACCATGAATGGTAATAGAGCTATTCCATTTACGGATCACTTTTGGCGCATCAATAGTCAACTGACCACTAAGATATTTCCCGGTTAAGCTTTCAGGGTTATTGATCAATTCATCATAATTACCTTCAGCCACAACTTCACCGCCCAGGTGGCTCGCAAGCGGCCCCATATCTATAATGTGATCTGCTTCACGCATCATTAATTCATCATGCTCAACCACCACTACAGTATTACCAAGATCTCTTAATTCTTTAAGCACCTTAATAAGATTTTCGGTATCCCTGGAATGCAGGCCTATGGACGGCTCATCTAAAATGTATAGCGAATTGGTTAGGTTACTGCCCAAACTTCTTGTTAACTGAATTCTTTGGCTTTCGCCACCACTTAATGAATTGGCCAGCCTGTTTAAAGTAAGATAACCAAGCCCTACATCAAGCAAAGTCCTAAGCCTGTTGTTGATCTCTAATAAAATTCGTTTGGCCACAGCTTTATCATGTTCATTCAATTCAATTTGTTTGAACCATTCATATAAATCTTTCACCGGCATTTCACATAACTGGCCTATATGTGTGTCATCAATCTTGATATAAAGTGCCTCCTGCCGCAACCTGTAGCCGTGGCATTGCGGGCATAAAGTACGGCCACGATAGCGGCTCAGTAAAACACGGTATTGAACTTTATATAAGTTCTGTTCTACTTCTCTAAAAAAAGCATCTATGCCTTCAAAATGTTCGTTGCCTGTCCACAATAAATTGTATTGAGCTGTAGTAAGATCTATAACAGGTGTATGTATCGGGAAGTCAAACTTTTTGGCAACTCTTACAAGACTTTCCTTCCATAAGCCAAGCTTTTCTCCACGCCAGGGTGCAACCGCACCTTCATACACACTTAATCTTTTATCAGGAATAACAAGATCAGGATCTATACCGAGCACTAAAGAAAAGCCTTCGCAGGATGGACAGGCGCCATAAGGATTATTAAATGAAAATAAATTAGGCACAGGCTCTTCAAACTTTATACCGTCTAACTCAAATTTATTGGAAAACTGCAATGCCTTACCATCAATAATCTTAAGCAGTACTTCACCTTCACCTTCATAAAATGCTGTTATCACAGAGTCAGACATTCTATGCAAATCATCTTCTTCGAATGCCTTCACAACAAAGCGGTCAATCAAAACAAAAGCGGTGTTCTTCTGCAAATAATTTTCTATGTCAGGCTTTTCCTGTAGGTCTTCAATGCGTTCAATGTTATCGTTAATAACCAAGCGTGAAAATCCTTTTTGCATAAGGATATTCAACTCTTCCTTTACGTCTCTATTGTGATGCTGCCGAAAGGTTACAAGCAATAGTAGTTTTGTGCCGGCCTTCATATTTTCAACAGCATCCGTAACATCTTTTACATCATCACGCTTTACTTCTCTGCCTGACACCGGTGATATGGTTTTGCCTACTCTTGCAAAAAGTAATTTCATGTAATCATACACTTCCGTCATACTGCCAACTGTAGATCGCGGTGTTCTGGTGATCACCTTTTGCTCAATGGCTATTGCCGGGCAAAGGCCGTTGATATAATCTACTTCAGGCTTTGCCATACGGGCCATAAACTGCCTGGCATAAGAACTCAGGCTTTCTGCATAGCGCCGTTGGCCTTCTGCAAAAAGCGTATCTATCGTTAATGATGATTTGCCGGAACCCGATACACCAGTAACTACAACCAGTTTATTTCGTGGTATGTCAACATCAATATTTTTAAGGTTATGCATTCTTGCACCTTTAATAAAAATGTTTTTATGAGTGGCCTTAAAAGACTTTGATGAAGACAGTGCGATTGAATTTTTGATAAGAAAAATTTTATATGATGATGTTGGATCTTTAACGAGGCGGCAATTTACGATAGTATTTTTACTGCGTTTTTTGCATTCCCGCATTTTTTTCAGAAAAGTTAAAAAAGGCTTTGACGGAACAATTTTTTGTATAATTTCACAATACCAATATCCAGAATATGAATGCCTCCTGCACAACGCATCAGACCTTCTCCCTTCTTTTTATTGGAATGACTTTTACACACATTATCCAATAAATCCTAAAAAATCCAAACATGAAATCCCTAACAAACCTGACTGACCAACAGCTTATTCATCTTTACATGGATGGCGATTCGGAAGCGCTGTCTCAATTAGTTATCCGTTACAAAGACAAGATTTACACTTCGATTTATTTATTAGTTAAAGATAAATACCTGGCTGAAGATATTTTCCAGGATTCATTTATCAGGATTATTGATACGCTTAAAACCGGCAGGTACACCGACGAAGGCAAATTTTTACCCTGGGCCATGCGTATTGCTCACAACCTTTGTGTAGATCATTTTAGAAAAGTTAAACGCACGCCCACCATTAAAACCAGTGATGACAGAGACATTTTCGAAGTGATCAATTTTTCTGAGCCTGGTGCCGATCATCACATGATGCAGGGACAAAGCCACGAAAGGGTTAGAAAAATGCTTGACCTTTTACCAGAAGATCAAAGAGAAGTGATTATCATGAGACATTATGCTGACTTAAGCTTTAAAGAAATTTCGTCATTAACCAATTGCAGCATCAACACCGCTCTTGGCCGCATGCGTTATGGTTTGATCAACCTGAGAAAGATGATGGTTGAAAAGCAAATTGCCTTATAAGATTTTTTGTAACCCTCATAGTTTTAGTTTTTAAACCTCTTTGTAACGAAGAGGTTTTTTTATGGGTTACGCTTTTTGTTTTCGGTCTT
>JANLXV010000034.1:0-8138 GCA_031365305.1 Chitinophagaceae bacterium | reverse complement strand
TTTTTGATTACCGTTTGCCCTGAATCTTTTGCCCGGCTATAAGTTATGTTTTCCGGTGAAGTACTGGTTTCAGTAGAAAGATTTTTGTTTATAGTATGGCTGTTTTGGCGATTAGGATAAACCCAGGATATAGATATGATAACCGCAGTAATTACAAAAAGAGTAATGAGCTTCTGTCCATAATTAAAACTGTTGATTTCCTTATTATCAACAATTCTTTTTACCCTGTTCAACAATTGATTTTTGCCTGATGTTGCATTCATAGCAAGCGGATAATTATTCAACCTGGTCTTTTCGATAGAAACCAATGCTGATGCGTAAGAATAACGATCGTATTTATAGTGAATGACAAGATCATCACAACAATTTTCTCTTTCTCTTTTTAAAATTTTTACCAGCAGTATTATAAAGGGATTGAAAAATAAAATGGTTTCAATAACTGAGATTATAATATTAATAAGATAATCGTTTCGTTGTATGTGAGCCAGTTCATGAAGGATAATGGCTTCAAGCTGCTCTGTTGATAACTGATTAATGGAGGCAAGCGGAATAAGTATTACAGGTTTCAAAAAACCAACGGTAGCAGGAACGTTTACATAAGTTGAAAACCATATAGACACTTTTCTGCTGATGCGAATTTTTGCTGCGGCTTTTGAAGTGAAATTCAGCCATTCTTTTGAGGCAGGTACAATACCGTATTTGCGGATAAATACGGATGTGTTATAGGCCTTAAAGAATTTTATAAACAGGATGCATAATAATATAATGTATGCAACAGAAAAATAAGGCAGTAAAAATTTTAATGACGAAAAAAGATTTTGAAAATCATATACATTGGGTAAAGGCGCTGCAGGAAGGTTGTCAGCCGGGTTGTAACCAACTTCGTTATCCGGTTTAACGCTGGTGAGTTTTGTAACAAGTGTGTAAATAAACCAAATGAACGAGATAACAACAAGACTGGTGCTTAAAGCATTTTTTTGTTTTGAAGAAGACTTTGAATTAATGACCGCACTGCATAGATACACTCCCCACACCAATCCCGCCTGCCATATACTATTGGCAATTGCCCATCCCAAAGCCGTTAAAAACGGAGAATTTTGAAAGGCCGGCATGGTACTTATTTTTTTAGATTGTCAAGATATCTTTGAATTTCATCCAGGTCATTCTTCGATGATTTTTGATTTCCCAAAGCCTGTAATACCAACTCTGTAGATGATCCTGCAAAAAGCGTAGTGATCATCTTGTCTAAAAATTGCTTTTGTGTTTTTTGGCGGGATACGGCGGGTTTATAAATATGCGTCTTATTTGAATCATCTCTTGTTACAATACCTTTTTCAAACATAATTTGCATCAGCTTTAATGTTGTAGTGTAACCACCAGGTTTGGTTTTGGAAAGCTCTTCATGCACATCTCTCACGGTTGCAGTTTCCTTATCCCATAAAATATTTAATATCTCCAGTTCACTTTCAGTAGGTTTTAGATTTTTTATTGTCATTCGATTACGATTTTGTTCGTACAACTAATTTACGATACAATTCGTAATACAAACAAATTGTTTAAATAATTTTTATAAACGGCAAAAAAAATCCGGCATTAAGCCGGATTAAAAAAATTCTGGTTCAGTTTATTTTATCGTAATATCAAAGTCTTTATCTATAAGATTGGCATACTTTCGGTTAACCGCTTCGGCCTGCTTGGTGCCATTAATAAAGATTGATTTGTTTTTAGCAGCAATGGTATTACTGCCGGTTCTCAAAAGGCCATCTCTTTTTAAACCAACAACAAGTTTCTTTATATTTTTATCATCCACAACAGAAAATTCACCATTATCAGCAGTATTGTTTTGCTGGTCGTTTCGAATATTTCCAACATTTTCTTTATTATTCAGCAGCATTAAATTTTCCATTTTAAGATGGCGCTTATCCTGAATTTTATCATAATGTATTTTAGCAAGGGTAGGAGCGATCACCAGAGACACAATGCTCATCAATTTAATAAGAATATTCATAGATGGGCCTGAGGTATCTTTAAATGGATCACCAACGGTATCTCCGGTTACTGAAGCCTTATGTGGTTCGGAACCTTTATAATAAGTTTCACCATTTATTACTGCACCTTTTTCAAAAGACTTTTTTGCATTGTCCCACGCACCACCTGCATTGTTCTGGAACATTCCCATCAATACACCACTGACGGTTGCGCCGGCAAGGAAACCACCCAGCACTTCAGGGCCGAAAATAAAACCAACGATTAATGGTGCGCCAAGCGCAATCGCACCAGGCAACATCATCTTTTTTAAAGACGCATTTGTAGAAATGGCCACACATTTATCATACTCAGGTTTGCCGGTGCCTTCCATAATACCTGGAATCGTTCTGAACTGCCTGCGAACTTCTTCAACCATTGCCATAGCCGCTTCACCCACAGCTCTTATTGCCAGTGATGAAAATATAAAAGGGATCATCGCACCAACAAATAAACCAGCCAATACATCGGCACTATAAATATCTATGCCATCAATTTTTGCAATACCGACAAAGGCTGCAAATAAAGCTAATGCCGTTAGTGCAGCAGAAGCAATGGCAAAACCTTTTCCTGTTGCTGCAGTTGTATTACCTACAGCATCGAGTATGTCAGTTTTTTCACGAACATCTTTAGGTAGTTCACTCATCTCTGCAATACCTCCGGCATTATCTGCAATAGGCCCGAAAGCATCAATCGCAAGCTGCATTGCTGTTGTAGCCATCATACCGGCGGCGGCAATAGCCACACCATATAAACCTGCGCAATAAAACGACCCATAAATACCAGCAGCTAAAACCAGGATGGGCAGCAAAGTACTTTCCATACCAACTGCCAAACCACCAATAATATTTGTCGCATGACCGGTTGAAGACTGGCGAATGATACTCTGCACAGGACGCTTACCCATTGCAGTATAGTATTCAGTTATTATACTCATTAATGTACCTACAGCAAGCCCAACGAGTATGGCGCCAAACACACCCATTCTTGTAAACTCATGGTTTCTTAACACCATAACTGTATCAGGCAATAACCACGTTACAAGAAAAAATGAAGCGATGGCCGTAAGCACAATTGAGCCCCAGTTACCCATGTTAAGTGCCTTTTGTACGGCTGTTGTATTTAAAGGAGAATTTTCAGCAATCTTTACAAAGAATGTTCCTACTATGGAAAATAAAATACCCATAGCGGCAATCAACATAGGCAGAAGAATTGGTGCAAGGCCACCGAATGCATCATTGGAAACGGTCTCTCTACCCAAAACCATAGTTGCTAAAACAGTTGCTACATAACTACCGAAAAGATCAGCGCCCATACCGGCAACATCACCAACATTATCACCAACGTTATCTGCAATAGTTGCGGGGTTACGTGGATCATCTTCAGGAATACCTGCTTCAACTTTGCCCACAAGGTCAGCGCCAACGTCAGCAGCTTTAGTATAAATACCACCACCAACTCTGGCAAATAAAGCAATACTTTCGGCACCAAGACTAAACCCTGTCAATATCTCAATAGTGCGCTCCATTTCAACACTATCAACGGAAGACTCAGGAGCAAACACCGCTTTTAATATGATAAACAAAGCACCTAAACCTAACACGGCAAGCCCGGCAACACCAAGTCCCATCACGCTTCCACCGGTAAAGGATACCTGTAAAGCCTTGGCCAGACTGGTTCTTGCAGCCTGCGCTGTACGAACATTAGCTTTGGTGGCTACTCTCATACCTATGTAACCCGCTGTGGCGCTAAATACAGCACCTATAATAAATGCCAGCGCAATGCTCCAGTGGCTATTCTCATTACTAACGCCCATAATGCCAAGTAATAATGCGCCGATTGCCACAAAATAGCCGAGTATTTTCCATTCAGCTTTTAAAAAAGCCATGGCGCCTTCAGCAATGTAAGTGCTGATTTCCTTCATACGCTCATTACCGGCATCCTGTTTCTCCACCCAGGCCGACTTAACAAACGTGTACAACAACCCAACAATACCCATCGCCGGAATTACGTAAATCAAATTATACATAAATGATATTTATAGATTTTTGGGTGGCAAAAATAGGTGAAATGCCCTAAAAAACAATATAGTAGAAGGTTACAGCAGAATGGGGTTTAGGTGATTGACAAGTGGCGCAAACCGCCGGGCTTTGAACATTACTAATTTACTCTGTAAGTCTTTTGTTGCAAACTAAGGATAACTCAAATTTCGAATGGAAGCAGACTAAAGGTAGCTGGGGCTCCAACTTCCAGCCCGAATAACGGCCAACGGTTTGTTATGGGCAGCCTTTCTGGCTTCGTCTTTCAAAGTCCATTAATTATCTCGTCAAAGTTAAATCTGTATATATCACTGTCGGAATAAATGTAGAATGATGTGTTGTCAAAGGTGAAGTCAAAAATTCTCGGCAAGCAATATTCCTTTATTTTGTCTTCCCCTTTATAAATCAAAACATTGTTCAATTGATTGTTGCTTTGTCTAATGTTTTTATACCACTCCTGTAATACGATTTTATAACCTTTATAATTTTCAATTAACGTAAAGGTTGAAGTTTTTGTTCGGAAAAAAATACCACGCTCCTTTGTTTTACCAACAGCCCACAAATATTTATTTTCAGCGCTGTTAGGAGCAAAACCAGAAATACTATATATTATAATTCCGTTCATTTTATTAATTATAATGTCCACTGTCTCTGACATATTGAATGTTTCCCACACCATCGGGATTGCCTTTGTAATAGATTTTACTTCCTATTAAACTGTAATTATGCATATTGATAATGTCAAAACCTTTGTAAGAAATTTTCCATTCATATTTTAAGCGTAGTTGACATTCTTCGCATTCAGAGCAACAGGAGGAAGCCAAAACTATTAATGTCAATAGTGTTAGTATGTTTAATATTAATCGTGACAAATTTGGTCCTTCTATTTTGAATGTTGTCTTTTAGGCTTTTTCAATCTTTTTCCCTAACGAATATCTCAATTGTGACAATGCATCAGTAAACCCGGGGAAAATTATTTGCTACTTCCAAATACTTTTCAATCCTACAAACTCTAATTTCTTTATAACTGCATTTTCAGCAGACTGCGCTGATATTTTATTATAAGGTTGATTTGGAAAAATAACAGAAGTCATCACTGTAAGCCCATCGTCAGCAAATAATTCAATAGAGCTTACATCTATAATTAAAGTCATATTCATTTTAGTGTTATCTGTAAGGCGTGGCGCTACATGTTTTGCTGCAAAGTCTTTTTGAAAATCTGTTTTGCCAGATTTACTGCGGTCAATAAAAAATTGATTTTGTTGTTTGTCATAACCAATGACTAATTCTTCATTCAGGCTGTTAGACAGCACAAGGGCAAAATCATCCGCTTTATCAAAGCTTAAATTTATGCGGCACGGAAATTTTAAAGCACCCATTTTTTTTGTGATGTCTATCTTCTTTATCACCTCTATATTTTCAGCAATTATGGGCTTTGCCTCTATTGAGGCTAATTCGGCAACGGGTTTAGAGGCAATAAAAAGATCATCTTTTACATGCCTGAATGAAAGATCACGGGGTATGGTCATTGCATTTCTAAAAGTTTCTGTTGGCACAAGGTTAGCGTATTGCCAGTTGCTCATCCAGCCTAAAAATATTTTCCTGTCACCTGTATTACTCCAGGTTATGCCGGCATAATCGTCAGGGCCATAGTCAAGCCATTTTATTTCCTTTTGATCAGAGGTAAAGGTTTTACCATCAAAATCCCCGATAAAATATTGTGTACCTGAGCCACCATTTGGTGCGCCGGGGTTCAGGTTTGCAATCAGCACCCAGCGGTGTTTTTCACCATCATGCAGCATAAAAAGATCAGGGCATTCCCAGCCGCCGCCGTGTGCGCCGCGGCCTTCACCAAACTGGCTTTCCTTTGTCCAGTGCTTTAAATCAGGTGAAGAGTAGAAGGCTATAAAATCTTTAACAGCAAGCGACATGATCCATTTTTTTGTTGGTGCATGCCACATTACTTTAGGGTCACGAAAATCTCTTGTGCCAGGGTTTTTAATAACGGGATTGGCATTGTATTTAGTCCAGGTTTTTCCTTCGTCGAGGCTGTAGGCAATGCTTTGTGTTTGAAAAGTATTACTGCCAGATTTTTCGCCCAAGGTATCATGCTGGGTATAAATCGCAACCAGAGGCACCTGCCCGTTTTTACCAAAACCCGAAGTATTATTTTTATCAACTACTGCGCTGCCGGAAAAAATGGTACCGAGGCTATCAGGGTACACAGCTATAGGTTCACGTTTCCAATGCACCAGGTTATTGCTGGTGGCATGGCCCCAATGCATAGGCCCCCACACAGAACTTGCCGGATGATGCTGAAAAAACAAATGATAAACGCCTTTATAATATACCATGCCATTAGGATCGTTTATCCAATGGCCGATTGGTGTAAAATGCACCTGGGGGCGGTATTCTTCACCATTGTTTGCAGCAGGTGTTTGGGCAGAAAGAGATCCGTAACATATAAACGCAGCAATGATACAGGTGACTATTTTTTTTTGCATAGCAAGGTTTTTTAAAAAGTTAGATAGTGTTTTTGTTTAATCAGTTGTATCAGTTTTTGAAAAGGCATTACTTTATAAAGTGCATGTTAGTGAATTTCTCTAATTTAAAAAGGAGGAGGTAGAAACCTCCTCCGGATCAAACGATTGCATGTTTCTGCATGCTAATGTAACATTTTAAATACTTAGCATTTTAATATCGCGGGTTTTGCTTATATAGCCCGTTGGTAAATGTTATTTCTGATTGAGGGATAGGCAGGTATTCATCTCTGCCTGCTGTAAACTTAGCTGTTGCTAAAAATGTTCTTCTCACTTTTTCCACATCTATATAAGCATTCAATGTTTGCTCTGCAATGCCCCATCTTACCAGGTCAAAAAAACGTGGGCCTTCAGTGGCAAATTCTAAACGGCGTTCCCATTGTAATGCTGTACGGGCATAGTCCTGTGTCCACCCTGCTGATGTATATTCTTTGATATTATATTTTGAAGCAAAGGTACCATCCAGTTTTTTAAGCCTGCCTGTGCTTGCAGCAGCCCGTGCTCTTATTTGATTGATTAAAGGTAAGGCCAGGTCTTGTTGTCCTAATT
This sequence comes from Chitinophagaceae bacterium, assembly GCA_031365305.1. Taxonomy (GTDB): domain Bacteria; phylum Bacteroidota; class Bacteroidia; order Chitinophagales; family Chitinophagaceae; genus Ginsengibacter. The sequence goes on along the minus strand of JANLXV010000034.1, from coordinate 985 downwards.
CAATATAGGCTTCAGCCTGCATCAGCAATACATCATCATACCGCAGAATATCATAGTTTTTTGCTGTGCCCATAAATGGCCCAAGTTTAAAATAAGATGAACTTGTTGCCAGTTGCTGGTAACGCATGCTGTGAAAATTACCATACACGCCAGGGTCACGTACCCAACTATTACTGAAAGGCCTTGTGGCATCATATTTATAAGGATGCCCGTCAATGCCCACAGTATGGTCAAGGCGAGGGTCAACAGTGGCGGTGGTTAAATCTGCAATGGTGTTATTAAAAGTTGTAAAGTTGGGTAAGCCATTAGCATCTGTGGTATGCGCATTTACTAAATTCTGGCTTGGCGCATGAAAGCCGCAACAGCCATACTGTGGTGCGCCATGCGGATAATTCAAGCCATCTTCATAGCTCATTCTGCCGGAGGTTGTACCATCATTAATGGTGAACTGTATGGCAAAAACAGATTCAGGCCCATTTTCTGTTTCAGGTAAAAAGTTATCAGCAATATCATTGCTCAATGCATATTTACCAGATGAAATTACCGATTGCGTTAAAGAAACCACTTCCTGTAACCTTGATTGGTTAATAGCAGTGACATGATGATTGGCATCCTGCTCATAAGCCTGGTACAATCTCACTCTGGCTAAGTAAGCCTGGGCAGCAAATTTATTAGGCCGTCCGATCTGGCTTTGGGTTTCCGGCAGGTTATCAACCCCATATTGAAAATCATCGACAATTTTATTCCATGAATCTTCGTTGCTGAGATCATTAGATACCTTCAGAATATCTTCGTTAGAAAGCGTTTCATCAAAAATCGGTATGTTCTTATACAAACGTTTCATTGTAAAATAGGTGTGACCTCTTAAAAATTTCAACTCGGCTGTACGTGATTTTTTATCAGGATAATCTGCATCAGCGAGGGCGTTTACAGCCCTGAGCGCATTATTAGCACGGGCGATAGATTTAAATAAATTCTGCCAGGA
>JANLXV010000033.1:0-2288 GCA_031365305.1 Chitinophagaceae bacterium | reverse complement strand
ATCTTTAGCGAGCCAGGTGTAGCGCCTTCCCCATTAATTGTTTTTTGCGCAAGTAACGTTTTCATGGTATCTGCATTGGCAGTGCTAAAGCCTGCAAAGTTTTTTTGAACGAGGTAAACCACTTCGTTGGCTTTTTTCTCTTTCGGCAGCATGAACATGTATTTATAAATAAGCCAGCCACCACCAACAATAATTATGGCAGCGCCTATGTAAATGATCGTCTTACTGTATTTAGCCCAAAAGCCTCTTGCCCTTTCAATAACATCAGGTTCGGTTACCACTTTTTTTTCGTGTATCATTATGTTTTTAGTTCTGTTATTTTTTATTGTAAATACTTATAGATTTAATCCATTATAAAAGGATAGTCTTCCTGGATATAGATATCCTTGTACACCTCAGACATATCCGGCCACGGGCTTTCTTCAGCAAACTGCACAGAGTCATCCACTTCTTTTTTCACTCTTTCCGTTATAGCATTAGCTTCTTCGTCTGTAAAATTATAGTCTGATTTGAGTTTATTTAAAGCTATTTCAACAGGATCTTTCAACTTGTATTCTTCCGTTTCTTCTTTTGTCCTGTACTTCTGCGGATCACTCATGCTATGGCCTTTATAGCGATAGGTTTTTATTTCGAGTAAGGTAGGGCCGCCTTTTTCACGGGCTCTTGTTACCGCTCTTGTTACAGCATCGTGCACCGCTTCAGGGCTCATGCCATCCACAGCATCGCCGGGCATATCATAAGCATCAGCCAGTTTATAAATGTCTACAACATTGCTCGTGCGCTGTACAGAAGTACCCATGGCGTAATGATTATTTTCACAAATAAAAATTACCGGCAGCTTCCACAGCATGGCCATATTAAATGTTTCATGCAGAATACCCTGCCTTGCAGCGCCATCTCCAAAAAAACATAATACTACGTTATCAGTGCCTTTATATTGCTCAGCAAAAGCAAGGCCTGCGCCTGTACCAATCTGGGCACCAACAATACCATGCCCCCCAAAAAAACGTTCTTTTACACCAAAGAAGTGCATACTTCCGCCCTTTCCTTTACTGCACCCGGTAGCTTTACCAAACAGCTCAGCCATACAGCTTTTAGGCGTTACGCCTTTGGCAATAGCCAGGGCATGATCCCTGTAGGCCGTAATAAAAATATCGTCGGGTTTAGTGGCCGTCATGCAACCGGCGGCAATGGCCTCCTGCCCTATGTATAAATGACAAAATCCCCTGATCTTCTGCATACCATATAACTGCCCCACTTTTTCTTCCCATCTGCGCAGCAGCAGCATCAATTCGTACCAGTATAAATAAGTTTCTCTTGAAAACTTTGTTGCCAAGGTGTAAAATTTTAGTCGGCAAAGATAAGGGGGAAATACTCAAAAATGGTAGACCCTGATCAGACGAAAACTATAGATAAAATTTAAAAGGAAAAATTAAAAATAGCACTACAGATCAATGACTAATGACCAATAACTTAATCTCTTAGTGACCAACTGACTTCATTAGACCACCTTCATATTCACCGGATCCCAGTAAATGATTTTTTTATCGAAATAGCTTTGGTTGCAGGCTAAAGAAGGCGCTGCCGCTCTAAAGCCAAATTCAGCGTTTTCAACAATGGGCTTTTTGCTTCGCATGCCTTCAAAGAAATTAGCAAAATGGTCCAATCTTTCATCATAGTCATCAGGCACTTTATGAGTAACCGGTGTTCCAATAGTGGTTTGCTGTTGTTCTTTTGTCCATTTGCTATTGTAATCCTGCACAATTTGTTTTTGCATGGCCTCGGGATAGGTATCAAAGCTATCCCAGCCACCATAACCAGGCGCCTGCGGCATTTTACTTTTTGTAAGTGTAAAACTTCTCCAGCCAAAATCAAGAGCGCCTTCGGTACCAATAAATCTTGTTACCTGCTTATCGCCCTGGCCGCTTACAAAATTTACACGCAGCATCACCTGGAAAGCGGGGTGCGTCACTGTTTCAGGATAGTCTAAAATTGCCGTCATAACATCAGGCACATCTCTCCCATCTTTCCAATACGTTAAACCACCGGTTGAAAATATTTTTGTTGGCCCGATAGAATCGGTAAGCTGGTGAATGCTGGAAATGAGGTGAACAAAAAGATCACCTGCCACACCTGTGCCGTAATCCCTGTAATTTCTCCACCAGAAAAAACGCTTGGGATCATAAGGTCGTTTTGGTGCATCGCCAATGTAGCGGTTCCAGTCAACGGCTGTTGTTGAAGCAGCATCCGTCGGCAGAGTATATTCCCAGGCACCAAGAGCGCTCTGC
>JANLXV010000032.1:0-3727 GCA_031365305.1 Chitinophagaceae bacterium | reverse complement strand
TATGAGCATAATAATATGGATGACCTGGAAAGTAAACTCAAAGAAAGTGCAGGTTGCCGTAGCCGTGTTATTGTTACAGACGGCTCATTTAGTATGGATGGAACAATAGCAAAACTTGATGTGATCTGTGATTTGGCTGACCGGTATGATGCCATTGTAATGATTGATGAATGCCACTCCAGTGGCTTTATGGGCAAAACCGGCAGAGGTACACATGAGTTTAGAAATGTAATGGGCAGGATAGATATTATTACCGGAACATTAGGCAAAGCGCTTGGCGGTGCAAGTGGTGGTTTCACCAGCGGTAAAAAAGAGATTATTGAAATGCTTCGCCAGAGAAGCCGGCCTTATTTATTTAGTAACACGCTTGCACCAAGTATTGTCGGCGGTTCAATAGCTGTATTGGATATGCTTAGCTCTACAACAAAACTTAGGGATAAACTTGAAGAGAATACAAAATATTTCAGAAAGAAAATGACAGCAGCAGGCTTTGATATAAAACCGGGGGAACATCCTATAGTGCCTATAATGTTGTACGACGCAGTGCTGGCGCAAACTTTTGCGGCTAACCTGTTAAACGAAGGCATTTATGTTATTGGATTTTTCTTCCCGGTGGTGGCGCAGGGACAGGCAAGAATAAGAGTGCAGTTGAGCGCTGCTCATCGCAAAAAGCATTTGAATACTGCCATTGAAGCCTTTACAAAGATTGGTAAAGAATTGGGGGTGATAAAGTAGGTTTGAGGTATGAGGCATGAGGTATTAGATTTCAGCAGTCAGCAGTCAGTTTTGAATTTTTTCTTCTGATTTCTGAATTCTTGTGTTTTAAAACATCTAACATATTGTTATGACAGAAACATCTTCCATATTCAAACAAAAAAGTAAAAGCAAAGCTGCTGACTTTGATCATCGCAAAAAAATCAATTTTAATATAGCAAGGTATAATGCTGTTGTGCCTAATGGTAAGGCGCAATTTTCAGAATTACACATGGCCAGGGAACGGGCCAAGAATTTAAAATGGCGGGCTATTGAAACACTTGATCAGCAACTGGAGCAATTTGAAAAAAACTTTACGGCAAGAGGCGGCAAAGTGATCTGGGCTGAAAATAGTGAACAGGCTTTAGCCGAAATTCTGGACATCTGCAAAAAGAAAAATTGCCGCACGCTGGTTAAAAGCAAAAGCATGGTTACTGAAGAAATTCACCTGAATGAATTTCTTAAACATAATAATATTGAAAGTATAGAAACTGATTTGGGTGAATATATCCAGCAATTAGATAATGAAGCGCCTTACCATATTGTAACGCCGGCCATGCATAAAAGCAAAGAAGATGTTGCAAAACTTTTTGAAGAAAAACTTGGTGCGCCGCAAAATTTATCACCGGAAGAACTCACCCTTTTTGCACGGTATAAACTACGGGAGAAATATGTTGAAGCCGAAGTGGGCATTACAGGAGCCAACTTTATCATCAGTGATATTGGGGGCATAGCTGTTACCGAAAATGAAGGCAATGCACGACTAAGCTCTGCTTTTCCTAAAACCCATATTGTGGTTGTTGGCATTGAGAAAGTGATTCCATCTATAACCGATCTTGGTTTGTTCTGGCCATTGCTGGCTACTTATGGTACTGGTCAAAGCATCACTGTATATAACACCATCATTGCCGGTCCACGCCAGCCCAATGAAACAGACGGCCCGGAAGAGATGTATGTGATCCTGCTGGATAACAACCGCTCAAATATATTGGCCAATCCAAAACAGCGTGAAAGCCTGTATTGCATAAGATGTGGAGCCTGCCTTAATGCCTGCCCGGTGTATAAAAATATTGGCGGACATGCTTATGGCACAACATACAGCGGCCCAATTGGTAGTGTGATAGAGCCTAATTTAAATGGATTAGATAAATACAAGCATTTAAGTTTTGCCTCTTCGCTATGTGGTAACTGCACTGAAGTTTGCGCTGTAAAAATAAACCTGCATGAGTTGCTTCTTGATAACCGTAATGCTTCAGTTGAAGAAGGTGATACCACCTTGTCTGAAAGATTGGCCTGGAAACTCTGGAAGAAAGCATCACTCAGCAGGGGACTGATGAATACCGGAAGCGGCTCCTTAAAAAACTGGGTGGTAAACAAAGCTTTTAAGGGTTGGTCAAAACATAGGGGAAATCTTGCGTTCACCAATAAAACTTTTAACCAGCAGTGGAAAGAAAAGTTTAACCTTTAGCATCTCATTCTTCAAATATTATTTTAATGGTAGTTATTTATGCTGCACAATATTCTCCGCGGCTGCAATACATTACCTCATTTATTTTTACTGATCTCCTTAACACGCCTTTCCAGGTAACGAATGATCCAGAGGTTTTTAAAGCAAGCGATGCAGTAAAAGTTTATTATGATAACAATCAAACTGATCTTCTTAATGTAATACCAGGCAGTAATATATTGTTTGAAACAACCGTCACACTTCAACAGGTGAACATTGGAAAGCTTGACGATTTTAAAACGTTATTTCCGACAGCGACTAACCATGCCAATGTATTTCCCTTTGATATTTTTGCAGCCTCTTTTTATCTCCTCAGCCGCTACGAAGAATATTTATCGAACGAAAAAGATAAGCATGGCAGGTATTATTATAAACAGTCACTGGCTTTTAAAGAAGGTTTTTTGCAGCACCCATTAATAAATATTTGGGTAAGGTATTTTGCTGTTTGGTTGAAAGAGCGTGAGCCGTCATTTCATTATGAACTTTCTGCGTTTAAATTTATACCGACTTATGATGTTGACATTGCTTATGCCTATAAAGGTCAAGGCGTTGTCGAAAATCTCTATCATCTTTCTAAATCAATTCTTACAGGAAAACTGGTTAAAGCAAAACAACAACTTGAGGTTTTGAAAGGTAATGCAGGAGATCCTTTTGATTGTTTTAATGATCTTACTCAACTCAATAAAACTTATAATCTATCCGGTATTTTTTTTCTGCTCACCATCTTTCAGGGATCGAAGTATGACAGGAATATTGCAATCTCTAAAACAATTACAACACAATTATTTCAGGAGTTAGCAGCTTCAAATGTAACAGGCCTTCATCCATCTTACCAAAGCGGGGATACTGATAAATTATTAGTTAAGGAGAAAGCTATGTTAGAAGAAATAGTTCAAAAGCCTCAGGCCAACAACCGGTATCATTACCTGAAATTTGCTTTGCCTGAAGGCTACAAACGCTTAATTGACGTCGGTTTTTCAGATGACTATTCAATGGGCTACGGGCAGGTAAATGGTTTTAGAGCATCTACGGCCACACCTTTTTTTTGGTATGATCTTAAAAAAAATGAAGCCACCATTTTAAAGGTTCATCCCTTTTGTTTTATGGATAGTACTTCAATATTTAACCTCCAGCAAGCGCCGGCAGTAGCTTTTGCAGAGCTTCAGGTCTTGTATGATTCTTGTAAAAATGTCGGTGGAGAATGTGTAACTATATTTCACAATCATCTGATGAGTTATCCTTATCAAGCCTGGAAAACGGCTTACGAAAAATTTTTGAAGGATAATTGCTCTTAGGTTTCTGCTATAGTCTTTTTTAAAGAGCGGTTCATTAAATACACGCCGGCAATAGTTACCAATCCGCCAATGGCTATAAACCAGGTGAAGGGCTCGTTTACCAATAGTGCACCAAGCAGGATGGCAATGATAGGATTGATGTAAGCATACACCGAAGCCAACGTTGCAGGTA
>JANLXV010000027.1:0-2299 GCA_031365305.1 Chitinophagaceae bacterium | reverse complement strand
TAGGTATGCAGATCGGTGGCATTGGTGAGATAGCGCCTACACGACGTGTAGATCTTGCCAAATTGGGTATGCGGGCTTTACTCTGTGGTACGCTTGCCTCTTATCTTTCAGCAACTATTGCCGGGATACTAATGTAAAAGCCCCGTAAAAATTACAGGGCGTTAATTTGATAATTTATTTATCTATTCAGTTTTGTCAACTGCAATCACTAATGACTTAATGACCAATGACTATTTTTAAATATGCGCTTCAATCTTCTTAACAAAATTACCTTTTGGTTGCGCACCTACTAATTTATCTACAACCTGACCACCTTTTACAAACAGGATAGCAGGAATGCTGGTAATACCATAATCCATGCTGATCTGTGGATTATGATCTACGTTAACCTTGCCTATATTAACCTTGCCATCGTATTCTTTAGCCAATTCTTCAATAACCGGCCCAATTGCACGACATGGCCCACACCACTCTGCCCAAAAATCAATAACACTTAATGTATTTGTATCTAAGACTTTCTCTTTAAAGTTTGAATCTGTGAATTCTTTTGCCATAATATTTTTTTTAAATAGACAACAAAAGTACAGCCAAAATTTTTACCCCGTTGTATTGACATATACACATCATGTTAATTCTACCGCAACTTCTAATTCGGGCAGTTTCTGTAAAAATTGAGTCATTTCGTCATTCATCTCAAAAGCATTTTCATTGTTTTCCAATGATATTTTAAGATTCATTTGATCATCTGCAAGGCAAAATTCCAGCAAACATTTTCCCGGATGATTTTTTATGTTAGATGAAAGAAATTCAACAATGGTATCGTTAAGATATTTTGGATGAAGATTTACCCTTAATTTTTTTGTGTAATTCTTTTTCAGCGTTTCCAATAGAGATAGAGTGCTTAATTTAAACTCAAAAGGGGATGATGCATATCGTTGCCTGAACGAACCGGAAACATACACCAGCATACCTGCTTCCATGTAATTACTATACTTCACATAATCATCACTCCATAAGGTCAGCTCCATTTTTGCGGAATAATCCTCAATAAAGAACACGCCGTATTTATTGCCCTGTTTCGAAATTTTATGCTGCGCAGAAGACACGAGGCCCGCCATTCTAAAAGGCCTGCCCGGGTTGGGTAAAAGATTTACGGCTTCTTTAAATTCATTGAATTCATTGATAGAGGTTAAGCCATAATATTTCATCTCGAAAGAAAAATTATCCAGCGGATGTCCGCTCATAAACATTCCGGTAACTTCTTTTTCAAAATCAAGCAATTTTATTAACGGCCACTGGGGGCAATCGGGCAGCTTGGGCGCAATAATATCAGCCTGCTGAAGATCACCAAATAGTGTGTTTGAACTTGCCGTAAGTTGGCCGTGGTATTGACTGCCGAAGCGAAGAATTTTTTCAAGGCCGTTTGAAGTTTCGCCTTGCGGTATATGAAAATATTGGGCACGGTGTATATCTTTAAAACAATCAAATGCACCGGCATAAGCCATACTTTCCAACGATTTTTTATTTACTGAACGCTGGTTTACTCTTTTAATGAGATCATAAATAGAAGTAAAAATGCCTCGTTTATGTCTCTCTTCAAGAATGCAATCCAGCGCTGCTTCACCTACACCTTTCATGCCTGCAAAGCCAAAGCGTATTTCCCCTTTTTTATTAACGGCAAAACCACGTTGCGATTCATTTACATCAGGGCCAAGCACTTTTATGCCCATGCGTTTGCATTCTTCCATAAAGAAAGTAATCTTCTCTATGTTGCCGGCATGGTTTAAAACAGCCGCCATATATTCCTGCGGATAATTTGCTTTAAGATAGGCGGTTTGATAAGCCACCAATGCATAGCAGGTGCTGTGAGATTTATTGAAAGCATATTGTGCAAACGATTCCCAATCAATCCAGATTTTTTCAAGCTTATCTTTTGGATGACCTTTAGCCGTAGCGCCGGAAATAAACTGTGCCTTCATTTTATCTAACACAGAGCGCTGCTTTTTACCCATAGCTTTCCTGAGTACATCAGCATCGCCTTTACTAAAGCCCGCAATTTTTTGTGATAATAACATCACCTGTTCCTGGTAAACGGTAATGCCGTAAGTATCTTTTAATATCTCCTCCATTTCCGGCAGATCATAAATGATCGCTTCACGGCCATGTTTACGTTCAATAAAGTTTGGTATATATGCCATTGGCCCTGGCCTGTATAAGGCATTCATCGCAATAAGATCATTGAAAGCATCGGGCTTTAGCTCACGCAGATATTTTTGCATACCGGGGCTTTCAAACTGAA
>JANLXV010000007.1:0-6555 GCA_031365305.1 Chitinophagaceae bacterium | reverse complement strand
GGGAGCACACGGGTTCGAACCGCGGACCCTCTGCTTGTAAGGCAGATGCTCTAAACCAACTGAGCTATGCTCCCTTTTGGGGAGTGCAAATATAGGTTCACACATTAATTGAAAAAAATAATATTTCCTGCTCAGGCAATTCTATATTGCCCAGTCAACGATACTATTAACCAGCCTTTCATCAAAAGCTGCCGTAATCTTTATATAATTGTCAGTAAACCCATCAATAGTGCCGTTTTTGTTTTGGTTTTCAAATAACACCTTTCTGCATTGTCCAATATATCGGTTTAAAAACTCATTTTGTTTGTTATAAGAAAGATGGCGTAAAATTTTATTACGCTGGTAACGTATAGCCAAAGGCACCGCCGGCTTTAGTTCTAAAGCTTTGGTATTATCTCTTTCCGAATAGGTAAATACATGCAGATAGGTAATATCATTAGCAGCAAGAAATTGGTAAGTTTCTTCAAATTCCCTTTCCCCTTCACCAGGAAAACCGACAATCACGTCAACGCCAATAGCGCAATGAGGCATAAGCTTTTTAATATATTGTAGTCTTTGCTGATATAAATCTGTACGATACCGTCTTTGCATCAACCCTAAGATCTTATCGCTGCCGCTTTGAAGAGGGATATGAAAATGCGGCATGAATTTTTTACTGGCACACACAAATTCAATGATCTCGTTTGTAAGCAAATTCGGTTCTATAGAAGATATCCTGTAACGCTCTATTGCAGTCTTCTCCTCAAGAAACCGGAGCAGGTCAATAAACTTTTGTTTTGTTGAAGCGGTTTCAACATGCGTATAATCGCCGAGATTAATACCTGTTAAAACAATTTCTTTAACACCGGCTTTCTGCAGCTCATCCACATTCTTTAAAATATTTTCAAATGAATCACTTCTGCTTGCACCGCGGGCCATTGGTATTGTACAAAAAGCACAATTATAATTACAGCCGTCCTGCACCTTTAAAAAACTTCTTGTACGATCATTTACAGAAAATGATGAATGGAATGTTTTAAGCTCGTTAATATCACAACTAAAAATCTCTGCCTTATTACCTTTGGTTATTTCTTTTAAATGGGCTGATATATTAAATTTTTCTGCTGCACCTATCACCAGGTCTACACCTTCAATTTCAGCAAGTTCTTTTGGTTTTAACTGGGCATAACAGCCTGTAATAACTACGCTGGCATCCGGTGCTTTCCTGTTAATTCTTCTCACAAGTTGCCGGCATTCTTTATCAGCATTTTCGGTAACAGAACAGGTATTGATTACATATACATCAGCTATCTCATCAAAGTCTTTTTGGATAAACCCATCTTTTTCAAGTAAACGGGCAATGGTAGAAGTTTCAGAATAATTAAGCTTGCAACCAAGCGTATGCAAAGCAACAGATTTTAAAGCCGTCATTCTGCAAAAGTAAAAATAAATTCAGCTTAACCATTGGCTGAGTTATTCATCAAGAATATAGGCATTTTCTTTGGTAATCATTTATAAGCTATAATTTTTAATTGTGTTTCAACAGTTTAAGATTCCCTTCCTAAATTATTGCCTTCTAATTAATATTGTGGCATAATTTTATAGGATATAGGGAAAATTATAAACTACAATTATGAAGAATTTATTTATAGGCCTTGCAGTAACATTGCTGGTTACGGCCTGCAACAGTAAAACAAAAGAATCCGAATCAACCAACGTACTAATAACTGATACAACCTCTTTGTATAATAATGGGATAAACTCGGACACAGCTACCTTAACGGAAAGCATACCGGTTAAAACGGATACCGTGTATTTGCCTGCCCCCGCAAAAACGGTAGTAAAGCAAAAGACCGCTGTAAAAACTACTACCCCAAAAACGACCACCCCAACATCTTCTACTGCTGGTTCAGGTACCGTTGCAAAAGACACAGTTGCAGCTCCTGTAGCTATAACTCCAACAGTTAAGCCTGAAAAGAAAGGGATGAGCAGTGCTACAAAAGGTGCCGTTATTGGCGGTGTAGGTGGTGCAATAGGCGGAGCAATCCTAAGTAAAAAGAAAGGTAAAGGCGCCATTATTGGTGGTGCAGTTGGTGCAGCAGGTGGCTACATATTAGGTAGAAAGAAAGATAAGAAGAAAGCTGCCCAGGATACCATACCTCAATAGAACGTGCTTTTATATTTATAGCTGGCAGACTGAAAAGTCTGCCTTTTTTTAATGTATTTCAAACTATGGTAGCCATTCTTTTACATTTGCCATAATTATATGATACAGCACATCACAGTTATAGGCGCAGGCACTATGGGAAATGGTATTGCTCACGTATTTGCACAAAATGGCTTTAAAGTTATTCTGTCGGATATAAGCGAAGCGCAACTGCAAAAAGGATTGGATATTATAAATAAAAATATTGACCGCCAGGTAACAAAAGGATTGCTTACGACTGAAAACAAAGAAAAGACGCTCCAAAATATTACACTCCACACCGATCTTAGCAAGGCCGTAGCCAATGCTGATCTTGTAATTGAAGCGGCTACAGAAAATGAAAAGATAAAACTGGATATTTTTAAACAAATAGCTGCTGCCTGTAAGGTGGACTGTATTTTGGCCACCAACACGTCATCCATATCCATAACAAAAATTGCAGCGGTTACTAAGCGCCCGGGTAAAGTAATTGGTATGCATTTCATGAATCCGGTGCCTGTAATGAAACTGGTAGAAATCATTAATGGCTTTTCAACGGAAGCTGCTGTTACATCACTCATAAATGATCTTGCTGTAAAACTTGGTAAAGTACCCTGTGTTGTAAATGATTATCCGGGGTTTGTAGCAAACCGTATTTTAATGCCTATGATCAATGAAGCTATCTATACTTTGTATGAAGGCGTTGCCGGAGTACAGGAAATTGATACCGTAATGAAGCTTGGTATGGCGCATCCCATGGGGCCTTTGCAACTGGCTGATTTTATTGGCCTGGATGTTTGCTTAGCTATTTTACAGGTCCTTCACCAGGGTTTTGGTAATCCAAAATATTTCCCTTGCCCTTTATTAAATAATATGGTAACTGCGGGTAACACCGGGGTTAAATCAGGCGAAGGATTTTATGCTTATACGCCGGGCAGCAAAGACCTTGTTATAAGTGAAAGATTTAAAAAGTAGATAAAACTGGTATCCTTATTTGTTGTATGCACAATTTAACATGAGCCAACAGTTAGATTTAGAAATAAAAGTTATAAAGAAATTCATAGACAAGTCTAAACAAAATAGATTCATACAATTTATTTCATCACTTAAAAACCGACATAAGTTTATTGCAGAGCTTTCGCACTTCGACTGCCTAAAATCAAATTTATTTGTAGAAGTAAACGGAAAAGAGCAACAAATGATCTTCGCGGCTCTTCTAAAAAATAATATCTCAAGTGAAATTTGTTATGTAATAAGTGAAAACTCTCAACTTGACTGTCAAATTTTAAACACATTCTATGTACTAAAAGAAGTCATTGGGCAAGGTAATGGGACAATTTTGGTTTTTGGAAATGCGGATCTAATATTTTACGAAGGTGAAGGACCAAAATCAAGATATATGAGCATATCAAATTAATGAAAACGGAATAAATTTCGATAATAACAATTCATTTCAACCTATTTGGCAAGCAATTTCATTTAATAAAAATTTTAATGACATATACAAACAGTGCCGTTTTTGCTGCACAAATGGATGAAGCAGATCCTTTAAAAGATTTTAGAAATGAATTTTATATACCGCTGGTCAATGGTAAACCCTCTTTATATTTTACAGGAAACTCTTTAGGTCTGCAAAGCAAAAGCACACAGGATTATGTGTTGAAAGAACTGGAAAACTGGGCCAATTTTGGCGTTGAAGGTCATTTTCATATTAAAGATAACTGGTATAGTTATCATGATTTTTTTCCTGAAAAAGTATCGAAGATTGTTGGGTGCAAACCCAATGAAGTGGTGATCATGAATTCACTTACAGTTAATATTCATCTGCTGCTCGTATCGTTTTATCGGCCCTCAAAAAAAAGATATAAGATACTTTGCGAAGCCAAAGCTTTTCCCTCAGACCAATATGCTATGGAAAGCCAGGTGATGCTGCATGGCTTCGATCCCGCTGATGCTATTATAGAAGTGGCACCGGCAAATGGCGGAAATGCCATAACCACCGAGCGTATTTTAACAGCTGTTGAACAACATAAAGATGAGCTTGCGCTTGTGTATTTCGGCGGCATCAATTATTATAACGGGCAGGTATTTGATATGAAAGCCATCACCGCAAAAGCGCATGACATTGGGGCCTTTTGTGGCTTTGACCTCGCACATGCTGCAGGTAATATTGAGCTTCACCTGCACGACTGGAATGTAGATTTTGCCTGTTGGTGTACATATAAATACCTCAACTCAGGCCCCGGTGCAATAGGCGGTGTTTACATTAATGAACAACATGCTGCTGACCCCGCAACGCCAAGACTTGCAGGCTGGTGGGGTTATGAAAAAGACACCCGTTTTAAAATGGAAAAGGGATTCAAACCCATTGCATCAGCGGAAGGTTTTCAATTGAGCAATCCGTCTATACTTGATATGGCTGCACATAGAGCCGCACTCGATCTGTTTGATAAAGCCGGTTTTACTGAACTTGTGAAAAAATCAAAACTGCTGACGGGTTTTGCGCAGTATATTTTAGATGAGATCAACACTAAAGGAAATAATGTGCTTGAAGTGCTGACACCACGTGCTGAAAATGAAAGAGGCTGTCAGCTATCCATCTTAATAAAAAATAATGCAAAGCATGTTTTTGACCATTTGAAACAACAAGGCGTGATTTGTGACTGGCGGGAGCCCGGTGTAATACGCATTGCACCTGCGCCTCTCTATAATTCATTTATGGATGTTTATCAATTTGGCCAGATACTTCAGCCATTGCTCAGGCACTAAATACATAGTATAATGACTTATGATTTTTTAGTAGAACAAATCTTCACCAAAAAAACTTACCTGTGCGTTGGCTTAGATACTGACAAAGAGAAATTGCCTGGACATTTGAAAAAAAGCCCTGATGGCATTTTTTTATTCAACCAACAAATAATAGATGCTACTTTGGATACCTGCGTAGCCTATAAAATCAACACCGCTTTTTATGAAGCTCTTGGCAGCAGGGGATGGGATATTATGGAACGCACTGTAAATTATATTCCCTCAACTCACTTTAAAATTGCCGATGCCAAACGTGGAGATATTAGCAACACTTCTGCGCAATATGCCAAAGCTTTTTTTGAAACCTTACCTTTTGATGCGATAACAATTGCGCCGTACATGGGGGCTGATAGTGTACAGCCTTTTTTAAATCATGAAGGAAAATGGGGAATTGTTTTAGGGCTTACAAGTAATGAAGGCAGCCAGGATTTTCAACAGCAGAAAATGGGTGAAGGGTTTCTATACGAGAGTGTCATCAGCAGTGTAAGCAAATGGGGTTCAAAACAAAACCTGATGTTTGTTGTTGGTGCAACAAAGGCAGACGATATATCTTCTATCCGAAAAATTATTCCAGACAATTTTTTACTCGTGCCAGGTGTTGGCGCCCAGGGCGGGAGCCTGCACGATGTTTCAAAAGCTGGCTTAACAAAAGATTGCGGTCTTTTGGTAAATGCAAGCCGTGCAATTATTTATGCCTCACCTAACGAAGACTTTGCAATTAAAGCAAGCATAATTGCTAAGGGCTATCAAAATGAAATGGCAGCTTTGCTGGATGGTATCTGATATTATTTAAAAATCGAATTTTTTGCCGTCCACCACGGATGGATTTCATAAGACAACCTTCCTGATTGTATTGCAGGATCCTTTTGTATCAATGCTTCTGCCTCAGCCTGGTCTTTACAATCTAAAATAAAAATACCACGCCAATCACTTTCATCACCAAAAGGCCCGGCTACAAGCAGTTTCCCTTCGTCGTGCATAGTTGTTATGTTTGCCATGTGGCCCTCCTGAATTTTTGCTGCGGTTGCAGAATCCTGGGTTCTTACCGTTCCCTTTTTAAGCATCACAAACCAATATTGTTTCATCTCAAATTTTGGAGCAGAGGTATCAGTAATTGCAGATGTTTGTGAAAATAGACTGTGGCTTGCAAAACATAGGATGGCTAAAAAAATAATTTTCATACAGAAGTTTAAAACGTTAATGTATAATTTTTTGGGCGGCTCAAAAAAATACGTGTTCTGATCACCCGTAGTTTGGGTTTAAAGCAACACGATCATTTATAAACTAAGTTTCAATGTAAAGGTTGGTTGCGAATTAAAAGTAAATCTATTTCCTTGCGGAATTAAGATCTTCTGATTATTGATTGCTAATGATGCAGCTTTCCTTTTATTTTTTGCAGAGCTGATAAAAAAAGGGATACTACCCAATGCAGTACCAATGCCTGCTATGGTTAAAATTACAGCACCACCTGAAGTATCTAAATTATTTAGATCTTGGAACGGATCATCATTAACATGTTTGTTTGTTATTACTAATTCCACCGTTGCCATTGCAACGCCACCGCCAAGCATAACCCAACCTAC
>JANLXV010000673.1:0-2424 GCA_031365305.1 Chitinophagaceae bacterium | reverse complement strand
GCTTTACCACATCAGCTATTACGTTACTCTTGCCTAAAGTATAATAGTGCAAAACCGCTACACCTTCCTTTTTTAGTTCTTTAGATTGTTGCAGCAACCATTCTTTACCTACAATTTCTACTTCAACATCCGATTTACTTTTTAATATTTCAGAACTTAATTCAGAGGGAATATCTACAAAAAAAGTTCGTGGTAAAACTGATAATTGTTTCTTGCTTGTTATAGGTTTTAGGCCTGGTATTATCGGCACATTAATATCATTTTTCCTGCAATTGTTTACAAATTCAAAATATTTTTTATTGTCAAAAAACATTTGGGTAGTAATATAATCGGCACCGGCATCAACCTTGGCTTTCAGGTAGCGGATATCGGTTTCCAGGTTTGGCGATTCGAAATGTTTTTCAGGATAGCCGGCTACACCTATGCTAAACTTTGTTTTATAACCATCCCTGATATCATCTTCAAGATAAATGCCGCTGTTAAGGTCAACCACCTGCTTTAAAAGATCAATGGCATAACGATGACCGTTTTCTTCCGGTTCAAAAACGGTTTCATTTTTAGCCGCATCGCCACGTAACACCAACACATTGTCAATACCCAAAAAGGCCAGATCAATCAATGCATTCTCTGTTTCCTGTTTACTGAAACCGCCACATATTAAATGCGGCACGGCATCCACTTTATAATAATTCATAATGGCGGCGCAAATACCAACAGTGCCCGGCCGCTTTCTCACTTCAACTTTTTCAAAAGTACTATCCGCTTTCTTTTTAAAAACCTGCTCACTCCGGTGATAGGTTACGTTTATAAAAGCTGGTTTAAATTCCATCAGCGGATCAAGGTGATCATAAATAGAATTAATGGTTTTGCCTTTAAGCGGCGGAAGAATCTCAAACGAAACGGCTGTGCCTTTAGCCGCTTTAATGTGGTCGGTAACTTTCATTTTTTAAAATATCTGCAAACATACTTCAGCAAACATTCACAATTCAACAATACAGATGCGTTTATTGTTCATTATTCATTGTTAGTTATTCATTAACTCGCTGTTAGCTTACTTTTGTGTAAATTATTGCTGTTTGAATCAAACCATCTTTGCAAAAGATATCGTAAAAACCTATGGCAAACGCACGGTCGTAAACCATGTATCCTTCCAGGTAGAACAGGGTGAAATTGTGGGTTTGCTTGGGCCAAATGGCGCTGGTAAAACAACCTCTTTTTACCAGGTTGTAGGTTTAGTGAGGCCCGATGCCGGAGATATTTTTTTGAATGATATCAATATTACCAAAACGCCCATGTACCGCCGGGCAAAAATGGGCATAGGTTATTTGCCGCAGGAGGCCAGCGTATTTCGTAAGCTTACGGTGGAAGATAACTTAGCTGCCGTGCTGGAAATGACAACACTCACAAAACGTGAGCAAAAAGCAAAACGTGAAATTTTGCTTGAAGAATTTCATCTTAGCCATGTGAGAAAAAGCAATGGTGATGTATTAAGCGGCGGCGAAAGAAGGCGTACTGAAATTGCCCGGGCATTGGCTGTTGATCCTAAATTTTTATTATTAGATGAACCCTTTGCCGGTATTGACCCTATTGCAGTGGAGGACATCCAGATTATTATAACCCGGCTTAGAGCAAAAAATATAGGGATACTTATTACAGATCACAACGTAAACGAAACGCTTTCCATCTGCGACAGGGCCTATCTTTTGATAGAAGGTGAAATTTTCAGGCATGGCTCTGCAGAGGAGCTTGCAGAAGATGAACATGTAAGGCGTTTATATCTTGGAAGAAATTTTGAACTGAAACGAAAAGATTACCTACAGCATAATTAAAGTTGCGGTGTTGCTATCTATTGAATTCACCTGCCTGCTAATTACCAAGTATTAATTATTTTGCCGTTATGAAGTTTCTCAGTGGTGCTATATCCCGTTTGGCCAGGTTGCGGTTATCCCATGTTGATAACTGGGTATCTAATCCTGTGGCCGCACAACGGGAAGTTTTGCAGGATCTGGTTACTTCAGCACAATACACGGAGTTTGGCAGAAAATATAATTTTTCACAACTGTTCACGCTAAGCAAGTTCAAAAGAATTGTGCCCATTCATGAGTATGACGATCTTAAGCCATACATTCTGCGGATGATGAATGGCGAAGAAAACATCCTTTGGAATACGCCACTGAGCTGGTTTGCAAAAAGCAGCGGCACTACTTCAGATAAAAGCAAGTTCATTCCCGTAAGTGATGAAAGCCTTAGTGATACACATTTTAAGTGTTCCAAAGATGTATTGACGCATTACTATAAAAATTTTCCGGATAGTGATTTACTTACCGGTAAAAGTTTAGTGATTGGTGGAAGCCATCAGGTTCACCAGATCAATGAAAATATGCACTATGGCGATTTAAGTGCTGTGCTGCTGCAAAATACACC
>JANLXV010000634.1:0-5001 GCA_031365305.1 Chitinophagaceae bacterium | reverse complement strand
AATCGCCGTTGCTCGTTGCGGCAGATATTTATCGCCCTGCTGCCATTGATCAATTAAAAATATTGGGGTCACAGGTTAATGTTGATGTTTACAGTGAGCCAGAAAATAAAGATGCTGTTTCTATTGTTCAGCATGCCATAGCGGAAGCCAAAACAAAAAATAAAAACGTAATCATTATAGATACAGCAGGGCGACTTGCTATAGATGAAGTGATGATGACGGAGGTGTCTAATATTAAAAAGGCAATCAATCCACAGGAAATCTTATTTGTTGTGGATAGTATGACTGGCCAGGATGCCGTAAACACTGCAGCTGCCTTCAATGAAAAATTGAACTTTACCGGCGTTGTGCTTACAAAGCTTGATGGTGATACAAGAGGCGGTGCAGCCATATCTATTAAGTACACCGTTGATAAGCCTATAAAGTTTGTAAGTAGCGGCGAAAAGCTGGATACATTGGATGTATTTTACCCTGAGAGAATGGCCCAAAGAATACTTGGAATGGGTGATATTGTAAGTTTAGTTGAAAAGGCCCAGGAACAATTTGACGAAGTGCAGGCGGCAAAGCTTGAGAAAAAAATAAGAAAAAATCAATTTGACTTTGAAGATTTTAAAACGCAGCTTCAGCAGATAAAAAAGATGGGAAACCTGAAAGATCTTATGGGAATGATCCCAGGCGTTGGCAAGCAGATGAAAGATATTGATATTAACGATGATGCTTTTAAAGGCATTGAGGCGATGATCAATTCAATGACGCTTCAGGAAAGACGCAACCCAGACATCATTAACCCAGGCCGCAAACAACGCATAGCAACAGGCAGCGGTAAAGATATTGCTGAAGTAAACCAGTTCCTCAAGCAGTTTGAGCAAATGAAAGATATGATGAAGATGATGAACAAAATGCCTATGGGAAAGCTTGCTGCATTAGGTAAAAGATAATTTTTATTTATACATTTGGTTATTGTAACAGGTGCGCCTATATTTGCACACTTTAGAAAAACCAAATAATTAACAACCCAAGAAAAATTTTTATTTTTTATGGCTGTAAAAATGAGATTGCAACGCCATGGCTCCAAAAAAAGGCCATTTTACTTTATAGTAATTGCAGATGCCAGAAGCCCACGTGATGGAAAATTTATCCAGAAATTAGGTTCTTACAATCCACTTACTGTTCCGGCAAGTATCCAGATTGATCGTCAAAAAGCATTGGACTGGCTTCATAAAGGTGCCCAGCCAACAGATACGGTCAGGCGTATCCTTAGCTTTAAAGGTGTTTTATATTTAAAACATTTATTACGTGGCGTAACATTAGGCCTATTTGACGAGGCAGCAGCAATGGAGAAGTTTACAAAGTGGAGTGGCGAGCATGATGCTGAATTTTCAAAAAGGCAGGAAACGCATAAGAAAACAAGACCTATAGGCAGGCAACCGATTGTAAGACGTGCAAGAACACCAGTTGCACCTCAGCAGAGCCAGCCAGCTAAACCAGAGGCCCAGGCAAACGTTTCTGAAACGCCTGCAGCACCAACCGAAGAATAGTTTATCACACAGTATATTTTTACAAGCAACCTGCAGATACAGGTTGCTTTTTTATTTATAATTTTTCCAGGATTTAATATGCGGGAATATTTTAAAATAGGCAAGCTGGTAGCCACTTATGGCTTTAAGGGCGATATGGTTTTAAAGCATGATCTTGGTAAAAAAACATTGTTCAAAAACCTAAAATCATTTTTTATTGAAGAAAAAAAAGATGTTTTTATTCCCGTTTTTATTCAGGCCATCAAAGTAAAATCTGCTGCAGAAAACTATCTGAAATTAGAAGGCATAGATTCCAAAGAAAAAGCGCACGGGTTCCTGCAAAAGGAACTATGGCTACTACACGATGATTTTAAAAAGCTGGCCGCTGTACAGGCGCCAATATCTCTTATTGGCTATACAATAGTAAGCAACAATACTATATTAGGTGAAATCACAGAAGTTATAGAGCAGCCGCATCAGTTGCTTTGCAAAATTATTATCAACTCCAAAGAAGCACTTATTCCGGTACACCAAGATTTCATTGAGAAAATAGATAAAAAAAACAGGCAAATCTTTCTTGATCTTCCCGATGGCTTACTAGACATATATGCTTAAGCTACTGCAAAAAAGCATTGTATTTTTTTTCATACCCAATTGTTGTTGAAGGGCCGTGCCCAGGGTAAACCACTACATCATCTGGTAATACAAATAATTTTTGCCTGATGCTATTTAGTAAGGTATTATGATCTCCGCCCGGCAAATCGGTCCTGCCGATACTATCTCTAAACAAAACATCACCACCAATTACATAATTACCGGTTTCATTATAAAAACAAATGCTGCCCGGTGAATGACCGGGCGTTAATAAAACAGTTAATGCATCTTCACCAAAAATGATTGATTTTTTTTCATCTATTAAATGAATGGCACCGGTGTAATTATCAAATGGCAGGTTAAACATGAGCCCGGATGAAGGCGCAAGTGCCAGCACGTTTTGTTCATTGACGTGAATGTGTAATTCAACATTAAAGGTTTCTGAAACCCATTTGTTGCCGAATACATGATCCAGGTGGCAATGCGTATTCAGTAAAAGCGTTGGTTTTAGTTTATTATCTGAAATAAAACGTAAGAGCGTATCTCTCTCTTCATCATAATAACAACCGGGGTCTATTATTATAGCGTTATTGTCATCATTAAATAATATATAAGTATTTTCCTGTACAGGGTTAAAAGTAAAAACCTTAAGATTTAGCATTACGTTAGTTTTGATTGGTCAAAATCATTTCATCAGTACTTTGTAAACAAGTAATTTTATTAAATAATCAGTTATACATGCAATTTGCCGAGAAAGACACTCTGAAAAAAATTTTAATATCCGGTATTTTTTTCCTTTCCTTTTTATCTCAAGCCAATGCACAGGTGAGTACGGTTGAATTTGGAAAAAACCGTTTGCAATTCAAGAAGTTCAACTGGCAATATTATCAAACTCAAAACTTCAATTCTTATTTCAGCCAAAACGGGCAGGAACTGGCTAAGTACGTTGCGCAAATTGCGGAGAAGGAATTGCCTTCTCTTGAAACCTTTGTTGAATACAGCTTACAGCGCCGGGCAAATATTGTGATTTATAACCACTTTAATGATCTGCAACAAAGTAATATAGGCCAGGGTATTGACTGGCAGAATACTGGCGGCGTTACCAAATTGGTGAATAATAAAATGGTGGTTTATTTTAACGGCGATCATAAT
The DNA here is from genome assembly GCA_031365305.1 of Chitinophagaceae bacterium. Classification (GTDB taxonomy): domain Bacteria; phylum Bacteroidota; class Bacteroidia; order Chitinophagales; family Chitinophagaceae; genus Ginsengibacter. Next base: position 1,738 of record JANLXV010000634.1, on the reverse strand, counting down.
AATCTGCGCAAGCAGGTAAGAGAAGGTATCGCCAGGGTGTTAACAGAAAATCTTTTATTTGGTGATGACCTCGGTGAATTTGCAGGCAATCAAACCTTACTTGATCTGCCGGTTTGGTTGACTGACGGCTACATTGCTTATGCCGGTGAAAACTGGAACGTTACCCTGGACGATGATCTTAAAAGTGAAATGCTAAGTAATAAATACAAAAACTTTTACCAGCTTGCTTTTGAAAAACCTACACTTGCAGGCCATGCATTTTGGTATTATATAGAAGAAAAATATAAGAGAGAAAACGTTACTTATTTTTTATACCTGGCAAGAGTTTATAAAAATTTAAACAGAGCAAGTCTGCAAATCACCAAGAAAAAATTCAGGGCTTTGTTGAATGAGTTCATGGATTATGAGACGCAGAAATATGAAAAAGATATTGCCCGCAGAAAAAATTATCCGAAGGGCAACGAGATAACCAGCGTTGCCATTGGTAAGAGAAAAGATTTTTTTCATTTTAATGTAAATCCGAATAAACGTAATGGCTCATTTGCCGTGGCGCAATACAAAAAAGGTCAGTACTCACTTATTTTAAATGAAGAAGATAAAGACAAAGTTCTTCTAAAAATTGGCGTAAAAAGTAACCTTGACCAGATCAATCCCAACTATCCTATGATGGCCTGGGATCCAAAGGGCACAAGGCTTTCAGTATTATACGGAGAAGAAGGCCGGTTGAAACTTTTTGTATATGATGCCATCACCAAAATAAAACCTTACAAGCAGGATTTGACCGATGTGTTTGACCAGGTGCAGGATATGAGCTATATGTTAGATAGCAAAACATTATTATTTTCTGCGGTTAAAAACGGGCATACAGACATCTTTACTTATGATATAGAAAACGAAAAAGTAAAACAGGTAACCAACGATGTTTATGATGATGTTGATGCATCCTTTGTAGCTTTTCCAAATAAGCAAGGCATTCTTTTTTCAAGCAATAGGCCTAATACATTTGCCAGAGGTGCAGATACGGTTTTGCCCAATAACCGGTATAATGTTTTTTTTATTACTGATTTTGCAACTAACAAACCGGAGTTAAACCAGATATCCCAGTTAACAAATGTTAAGCATGGCGATGCCAGGTATCCCACGCAATACAACAATAACCATTTCACGTTTGTCAGCGATCAGAATGGGATAGGCAACAGGTATGCAGGTTTTTTTACAACAGAAAGCGCAGGGCTTGATACCCTGGTTTTAATTGGCGAAGATATTTTGAGAAACCCAACCCCTGCAGATGTAGATTCAGTTTTAAAAGCCAACAATAAACAGGATGTGGATTCAATTGCTGTGGTAGCCGTGTCAAATGATTCGGCATACACTTTTCCGCTTACTAATTATGCCAGCAATTTACGTGAAACACGCATTGCGGGGGATAATAACCAGGTGAGTGAAGTAACCAGGCAGAGTGATGAAAAATATTTATATAAATTAAAAATTGATCAAAACACTTTACGCAAAAGAAACATTAGCTCAACACCAACTGAATACATGCGGCGAATTCTTCAACAGGAAAAACTGGCACAAGGGGTAGAAATAAACGACGCTTTACAGGATACTATAAATAACAAATCAGATATCTTTCAAAATGAGTTTGGAGACACTAAAGATTCAGCGACAAAAAAAGATGACCAGGTTTTTGCTGCAACTACTGCTGATGAAAATACCGTGTTATCCTATGCAAAAA
>JANLXV010000612.1:0-26701 GCA_031365305.1 Chitinophagaceae bacterium | reverse complement strand
CAAGCGGACGCTTGCGCCAACAAAGGCCAACAAAGGGAAAAATATTTTTACCATTACTTTTTCACCGTAACTCTTTGCAAATACTCTTTATGTTGATCTGCATAAGCTTTCACCGTGGTGATGCTGGCATTTAATTCAAAGCCAATGAGTATAACAAGGCAATTGATAAAGATGGTTACCATCAAAACAATGATAGTGCCGATAGAGCCATATAACACATTATACCTGCCGAAATTATTTACAAAGGCAGAAAAGCCAATGGTAGATATGATGCTTAGAAATGTGGCCAGCAAAGCCCCCGGCGATAATAGCCGCCAACGTTTATGTGTTTTTGGCGCATACTTGTAAATGAGGGCGAACGTATAAAATAGCAAGGCGAAAATGAATACCCAGCGGCCATTAACAATAAGGCCTTTTAAAAATGCTGATTTTATACCAATGTAATTTAACACGGCGCTTTGTGTTAACAACAGCAGCAGGCAGGCCAGTACCAACGTAAATAACATACAGGTAAGCTTTATGGCTGTCCACCTTTTTTGCAAACCATTTCTTTTTTTAAACCCTATATAATTTTTGTCAAAGGAACGCATCACGCCCATGATGGCATTCGACGCAAAAAATAAAGACAGGATAAATCCAAAGGAAATAAGACCGATCCTTGCATCATCAATAAATGAATCAACAAAATTGATAATGGTATGATCATGCATTTTTGAAGGCGTTACATCATCAATTAATTGATGCAACTGAAATTTTAAACTCTTCTTTGAAACAAAAGGCAGGCTTGGTATAACCGTAAACAGGAACAGGCAGGTAGGCGGGATGGACATGATAAAATTGAACGCAATGGCCGAAGCCCTCTCCGTAAGATTAGACACTTTCATTTGCCTGAGGAAATACCTCGACACATCGAACAACGGCACCCCTTCAAAACCAGGTAAAACCCAACGCTTACTTCTTTTTACAAAAAAATAAATTGGCCTGGTGGTAAGTATAATCCTTTCAAGTTTTGTCAAAACAGTAAATGTTTTATAAAAATAGACTTAATGGACGCATGATTCAGCAATGTTAATTGCTGCTTAGTTTTGCTGCTTTTGCTTTAGCCAAACTGTCCAAAGCCTGTTGGTTAGCCTTCGCAAACACCTGGTGCTGATCATAAGTCGCAGCAAAATTAGATGATCCTGAAAAGTCGGGCTTTGCAACAAAAAATATATAATCTGTTTTTGGTGAATTTAGTACCGCATCCAGCGTTTTTATTGACGGCGTACATATTGGCCCCGGTGGCAAACCTGCAATGAGATAAGTATTGTAAGGAGATTGTACCGTAAGATGTTTATAATAAATCCGCTTCAAACTAAAATCATTCAGCGCAAATTTTACAGTAGGATCGGCTGCAAGTCGCATGCCTTTGTTAAGCCGGTTGATGTATACACTGGCGATCTTTCCTTTGTCGGCACTGGCATTGGTTTCCTCTTCAACAATAGACGCAAGGATGTAGACTTGTTTAGCAGAAAGCCCATGTTGCTGAGCCTGTGCTGTTCTTGCGGGGTTCCAGAATTTTTTATTTTCTGTGTCGAGCTTATTAAAAATTTCCGGTACAGGCGTGTTCCAATAAAACGTATAGGTGTTTGGAATGATAAGGCTTAGCAGTGTGTTGCTGTCAACATTAAAACGTTTCAGAGAATCTGCAGTATTGATAAACCCAACAACAGATGAAGAATCAGCTTCAAAATTATCACGAAGCTTTTTCACCAGTTCATCTTTTGTTCTCAATTTTGTTATTACAAGATTTAGCGGTTCCTGCTTACCCGATCTCAACATTTTTACTAATCCTAAAATACCCGTGCCGGGTTTTATAAGATACCTGCCGGCTCTTACATTGCCCGGATATTTTAAATAGTTAGCTACCCGATCAAAAACTTTTGGATGTTGAATGATGTGTAACGAGGTTAGCCTTTGCTGCACATCAGCATAAGTTGCCCCTGTTTTTATGTAGAAATATTTGCTTTCAGGCTGAACAACGGTAGGCCCTATCACTATCCAGGTGAGACAACCCGCAGCCGCAATTAAAATAAAAACTCCAAAAATTATTATTTTTTTCATCTTCTATTACCTGAAGTCTATTAAATAGAATACCCCGCCTGTTTTAAAAGACGGGGTTATAAAAGTAAAATTAAATTATTTAGGTTGGCTATCCTGTGCCTGTGTAGATGGTAAAGGGACAGTATTGCTTCTGTTGGCAGGGGCAGATGCAGGCGCTGAGTTTAAAAGATCGTCCCTGTCGGTACTACCGGCTTTTGGTATAAACAAAGAAGACGTAATGCACAACACTGCAACAATTGTTGCAAAAAGCCAGGTGCCTTTTTCCAAAACATCTGTAGTTTGCTTTACGCCCATGATCTGGTTGCCAAAGCCGCCGAAAGAAGCAGAAAGGCCACCACCTTTTGGATTCTGTATCAATATGATAAGGCCAAGTATTACCGCGGATAATAACACCAATATTCCGAATACAATTAACATGCTATGCTTGTTTTAAACTTTGAATTTTGGCTGCAAAGTAAGCGCTTTCAGAAGGATTTTTCAAACTTAATTTTTGATAAATTTCCAAGGCCTGCAGCCTTTTTCCCTGGCTGATCAGCACTTCGGCCATGGCCTCTGTTTCAATAACCGTTGCCTCATTGGAATGCTCGGCGATAGTTTGTATGATTTTATCCGTAGTTTCAGATTGCAGCGACATCCTTTGTGTATGAACTTTCTTCATACTTTTCAGCCAATCTGTAAAGCTTTTTAACTGCGTACCCAGTTTATCATTCGACACTGTGTCGTCAGTAATTTTGATACCCTGCGATAAAAAATAATCAACAGTATGCAGAGGTTCTACAGATATAATAGGCTCTTCAACAGGTAAGGATGTTTTTACTATTTCTGGGTTTAAGAGACCTTCGAGCAGCATATTATCAACTGATTTTTCATAATTTAAATCATTCATTACTAAATCATCATCAATATTATCTGAAATTTTATTTTTAATATGAGTTTTAGTATGAAAAAGCTGCGGAATCTGTAAATAAAAGAGGGTTCTGTCTTTCAGATTGTCGAAGTCACTGCTATTTCCTTTCTGAATTCTTTTAAAAACTTCAAGATTTGCTTTTGTGTAAAAGGGATAATTTGAGACGACAGAAGCCAGTTGCTGATCAGGCAAGTAATCCCATTCAATGGATTTGTTGTGTGTATTCACTAAACCACTTTCCATAATTAGAATTGTTGATTACCAGTTAGAAAATATTTTATTAAAAATTTCATCAACAAGATTTTTAATGATCTCCGGCGCAAGACGCTGCTCTGCCTGTGGTAAAGATAAATTCGCCTCAAAGTCGTAATTGCGGGTGAAATCTGTTTCAATATCCTTTGTTTGATCCAAGGTATTTTTGAAGATGACATGAAACGACACATTTAAGCGGTTAGTAGTTGCATTTTGGTTGGCAATACCAGATGTGGTTACGCTGTAATCCGATAAATAGCCACTGATATCATAATGTGCATCATCGCTATTAACCTGGCGCAGTCTTGTTTGCCCAATGATCTTTTGTTTTAGCTTTTCCGTAACCTGCGGCGTAATAGTTGGGTTAACATATCGGGCTTTGTTTTCAATATAATTTACCCTGAAAGTTTTTACTTCCTGCGGTATGGGCGACGCATCTTTAGTGGAATATTTGCAGGTAGCGAAAGTACAGGTGAGTGCTACAAACAAGCAGGCAATTGTTATTTTAAAGCTTGTACTCAATCGGTCCATCAGGGTGTACAGTATATTGTAAATATAGGATTCTTAACTATTTACTATTCGTTAATATCATACTCCTTCAGCTTGCGGTAAAGAGTTCTTTCGCTGATTCCTAAGTCAAGCGAAGCATCCTTCCTTTTACCACGGTGTTTCTTAAGTGCTTTGATGATCAGTTCCTTTTCCTTATCAACAATACTTAAGCTTTCTTCAACTTCTTCATGCTGCTGAATACGGTTATTTGTATTATTTAAAACCACCGGTTTTGCCGGCTGAATTAATGCTTTTGAATTTTCCGGCTGGTATTGCGGTAGCATGTTGTCATTCTGGTAACGATTTTTTTCAACTGCAGGATTTTGAATGATGTCATAAAACATCTTTTTTAATTCATTCACATCTTTCTTCATATCAAAGAAAAGCTTGTAAAGAATTTCACGCTCATTGGCAAACTCTTTTTCGTTTACACTGCCGTTGGCTGAAGAGGCTAATACGGGTAATCTCGAATAATTATTATCTGGTAAAAATTGTTTGAAGGCAGCTCCGGTTAATAGTTTATCAGGAGACAAAACTGAAATCTGCTCTGCAATATTTTTAAGCTGCCTTACATTTCCAGGCCAGGGATAATTCACCAGTATATTCCGGGCTTCATCATCTAACTGAACAGTTGGCGATTTATAGCGTTCTGCAAAATCAACGGCAAACTTCCGGAACAACAATGGTATATCTTCAGGCCGGTCTCTCAGCGATGGAACCCTTATAGGTACTGTATTTAAACGATAATATAGATCTTCCCGGAATTTACCGGCCTGCGTAAATTCCAGCAGATCTTTGTTGGTGGCGGCAATAACCCGTACATCTGTTTTTTGTACTTTGGATGAGCCTACACGAATGTATTCACCCGCTTCAAGCACACGCAGCAAACGGGCCTGCGTACCTAAAGGCATTTCACCGATCTCATCTAAAAAAATAGTGCCGCCGTTCACTGTTTCAAAATAGCCTTTCCTGCTATCCACAGCCCCGGTGAAAGACCCTTTTTCATGCCCGAATAATTCCGAATCTATCGTGCCTTCAGGAATAGCACCACAGTTTACTGCTATAAAAGGGTTATGTTTTCTATTGCTTAATGCATGAATGATCTGTGAAAAAACTTCTTTACCTACGCCGCTTTCGCCATTGATCAAAACACTTAGGTCAGTATTTGACACCTGTATGGCCACGTTCAATGCGTGGTTTAATGCAGGTGAAATACCAATAATCCCAAAACGATTTTTTATTGCCTGTTGATCCATTATAAACGCTCTTAATATTTTTGAATCTCTTCTTTTAAAGTTTTCAGATTTACCTGTAATATTTTCCAGATAGAAGCATCATCTATTAAATCATAATCATGAACAAGAATATGCCTTAAGCCTATTATTTTATTTTGATCAGAAACTAAGATTTCTCCATTTAGTTTCGAAGCCTTCCATAAGGCTTCTCCAATAATAGCCAGTCTTCTTTCCACTGCATCTATAACTGTAAAATTCGACGTATAATCCGTAAAAGATTTAATGTCTTTTAAATGAAATTCTATTAATTTGATTGAATCTAAAATGTCCTGTAAATATGTATTATGGTCAGGACTCATATATTTTAATTTTTTCCTTGTTAACCCTGGCAAGAAAAACTTTATTCTTAATTTTTTCTTCTGCTACAAGATCAACTTTTTTACCCGTGATTTTCTCGAGGTTATACATAAGATCAAAATAATCATATTGTAAAAAGTCAAAACTTTTGCCAGGCTTTTTAAATTGATATAAAAAATCAATATCACTGTTTTCAGTAAAGTCAATTCCGTGACTGGCTGAGCCAAACACATATAAAGAATGCACATGCATTCTTTCGCAAATTTTTGCTATTTCGCCTAAGTTATTTTTAATAATGGCTATCATAACTTATCTACTTCGTTACCAATAAGCGTTCCTGCAGTACATGACGTAATAAGCACATCGGCATAACTGCCCTTTTGCAGGCTGTCATTATTTTTTGGAAACACAACTACTTTGTTATTATCACTTCTGCCTGCCCAATGCCCATTGCTTTTTTTAGAATCACCTTCTATCAATACTTTCATCATTTTACCAACTTCTTTTTGCATGTTTTGTAAAGATTGTATGCGATGAAGCGCAACAATTTCATGCAACCTTGCTTTTTTAATGTCTTCAGGTACATTATCTGTGTAACGCCTCGCTGCAAGCGTACCCGGCCTTTCGGAATAAAAATACATGTAAGCCAGGTCGTAATTGCAATACGCCATCAGGCTCATCGTCTCCTTATGATCTTCATCTGTCTCTGTACAAAAGCCTGTGATCACGTCAGTTGAGATGCCGCATCCGGGAATCAATTCTTTTATCCGGTCAACCTTTGCCATGTACCATTCCCTTGTATAGGTTCTGTTCATCAACTGCAAAATGCGGCTACTGCCGCTTTGCACAGGCAAATGAATGTAATTACAAATGTTACTGTAAGCAGCTATTGTGTGCAATACTTCATCAGTAATATCTTTCGGATGCGAGGTTGAAAACCTAACCCGTAACAAAGGCGAAATTTCTGCGACGGCTTTTAATAACTGTGCAAAAGTAACCGGCGTATGATCTGCCAAAGTGCCGCCAATAGATACGCTTAAACCATCCTGGCCCCACTGGTGCCAATAGTAGCTGTCTACGTTCTGCCCCAGTAAAGTTACTTCCCGGTAGCCGTTTGCAAAAAGGTCTTTGCACTCATTTAGGATAGATTGCGGATCACGGCTTCTTTCCCGGCCTCTTGTAAAAGGCACCACGCAAAAGGAGCACATATTATTACAGCCACGCATAATGCTTACAAAGGCGGTAACGCCATTACTATTTAACCGCAAAGGTGAAACATCACTGTATGTTTCATCTCTGCTAAGTAAAACGTTTACACCTTTTTGACCGGCCTCAGCCTGCTGCAACAGGATTGGTAATGATTTATAAGCATCCGGACCAACAACTATATCCACCAGCTTCTCTTCTTCTAAAAATTTAGATTTCAGCCGTTCTGCCATGCAGCCTAAAACGCCAATAAGCAAACCGGGGTTTTGTTTCTTTAAAGATCTGAACTCTGTTAAGCGTTTGCGAACGGTTTGTTCAGCTTTCTCTCTTATGGAGCAGGTATTAATTAGGATAACGTCAGCCTCAGCCGGCAGAGCCGTGCCACCAAAACCATTGCTGTTTAATATGGAGGCCACCACTTCGCTGTCTGCAAAATTCATGGCGCAGCCATAACTTTCTATGTAAAATTTTTTTTCGAAACCCGCAGGAGTTATAGTTGCATGTAAAGCTTCACCCTGCCTGCTTTCATTATGATATTTATATAAACCTTCTGCCGGCATTTAAAAATTTAAGGTGGCGAAGATACTCTAAATACCAAACTTGTGACAGGATGACACGTGAAGAAAAATCAAAAATTAAAAATTAAAAACAAGCGAGAATATCTCTGCCTGTAAAATGTAAAATGAAAAGACAGGCGGGGAGGCATAACGCTGGTTAGAAAATATTTTACATTTTGCATTTTTAATTTTTTACGGCTAACCTTTTCGCCAGCCAGCTATTCTTTACAGAGATGATCCAGTTTTGCTGAAGTTCTTTTTTGGTTTTAACCGTATTATTAAAGTATAAAGTATCCGGAGAAATGAGATCATTTTCTATGGCATTTTGAAATTGGGAAAGCGGAATCATTTGAATCTTTTCATTGACTATAAAGGCCAGGTTCTGCCTGTTGAATAAATCAAGGCCAAAATCCTGTTCAATATTTTTCATCAATATTACGGACGTATCAGTACTGCAGCCGCTTACACCACTCTGCCTTTCATCCGCCATTAAAATAATAAAATGTGCAAATAAAACTGTTCCGAAAGCCATTACATCTGCACCATGACTTTTCCAGTTGGCTGTAAAATCTTTTAGTAATTCTTCGAGACTTAACACTTCGTCCATTGTGAGCATTCTGTTGCTTTGATAAATCCATAAACGTGAGTCGTCCGAAAAGGCTGTGGGTAATAAGTCCTGAAAATGTAAGTTCATAAGTTAAAGGTAGTATCTATATTTTTTTCTTACTACCGGGCTCAAACCAAAAAGTAAAAATGAAGCTCGGCAAAAAGGCTCCGATTGCCTTAACTAAAAGATTGTCTTTTGTCAGGTATTTGGCTCCATCCGGATAATTGTTAAAGTTGAATAATATCTGTGCACCCAGGTTGAGCAGGAAAAAGATAATAAAATATATGAAAAATCTTTTCCAGGTAAAGCCTCTCCAAAACCCTGAAGATTTATTACTATCCATAGCAGATTGTTATTGCATTGAGAGTTCAATCAATTCAGCAATATCCATCACCCGGACCTCACTTTCTTTCTCATTAACTTTTACGCCATCGGTCAACATGGTATTGCAGAACGGGCAAGCCGCAGCAATAATATTTGCGCCTGTAGCAATAGCCTCATTGGTACGGTTTACGTTTACACGCTCTTTGCCTTTCTCTTCTTCTTTAAACATTTGCGCACCACCGGCACCACAGCAAAAACCATTGGAGCGGCAACGTTTCATTTCAACCAATTCCACATCCAACGCTTCTAATACTTTTCTTGGCGCTTCATAAATATTATTGGCACGGCCCAAATAACAACTATCGTGGTAAGTGATTTTTTTGCCTTTAAAGTTGCCATCTTCTTTCATTATTATTTTACCGTTATCAATTAATTGTTGTAGAAAAGTAGCGTGATGCATCACTTCATAATTGCCGCCAAGTTCAGGATATTCATTCTTTAAAATATTGAAACAATGCGGACAGGCGGTAACAATTTTTGTTATGCCATAGCCATTTAAAATCTCTATATTTTGGTAAGCCATCATCTGGAACATGAATTCATTGCCGGCACGGCGGGCCGGGTCGCCGGTACACATTTCTTCGTTACCAAGAATGGCAAACTGTATCCCTGTTTTTTGAAGTATTGCAGCAAATGCCCTCGTGATTTTTTGCGCCCGCTGATCAAAGCTGCCGGCGCAGCCAACCCAAAATAATATTTCCGGTTGCTGATTAGCCGCCGCCATTTCAGCCATGGTTAACACTTGCATGCGTGGTAGTTTAATATGCAGCAAAATAACTAAACAATCTTAATTTGAATTTCGGATTTACATTCCGCATATTTTTGCGCCTTTGAAATACCTTTTGAGATTAATTACGAAAATTTTTAAATGGAGAGAATGGCCTCTCCATATTTTTTATGCGCCTGTAATACCGGTGTGGTTTTACTTTATGCTGAGGGCACGTGCCGTATGGTTTTTTACACCAAGCAATCCTAAACTTACCTTTGGTGGTATGGAAGGAGAACCGAAGAAAGAGATGTATGATCTTTTACCGGAAGGCTTTTATCCATCAACCTTTAATGTACTACCAGGTCAGGATTTTAGCGGCATTGAACAACAGCGTACAGCCTGTAAAATTTCTTACCCTTTAATAGTAAAGCCGGAAGTTGGCGGGCAAGGCGTGTTGTTCAGAAAGCTTGATGATGCCCAACAGCTTGAACAATATCATAAGAATGTAACTGTAGAATATATTGTGCAGGCCCTGGTAAATTATCCTGTGGAAGTATGTATTTTTTACTATAGATATCCGGGCCACCCTAAAGGTGTTATCACAGGCATGCTGCAAAAAACTTTACTACAGGTACGCGGTAACGGCGTTAATACTCTTGAACAACTCATTCTTACTGATCCGAAAGCCTCTAAATATTTTAATCACTTAAAAAAGGCTCATATTTCGCACTTGCAGGATATAGTGCCTGCAGGTGAAAAATACATTCTGAGTTATGCGGCCAACAGGCACCGTGGCGCACAGCTTGTAAATCTTGAAAAAGAAATAGATGATAAGTTATTAAGCCTGCTTGATGGCATTAGCAACCGCATAGATGATTTTTTTTATGGCAGGTATGATATAATGTGTAAAGATATTGAGAGCCTGAAGCAAGGCAAAGATTTTGCCATACTCGAATATAACGGAGCAGGGGCGGGGCCTACACATATTTACAGTAATGATTATAGTATAACAAGAGCTTACAAGGAATTGTGCATGCACTGGAAAAAATTATACGAAGTGAGCAGAATAAACAACAAAAGAGGTATACCGTATTGGCCGTACAAAAAAGGTAATGCGTTTTATAAAAAAGCCAGGGCGTATAACAAGACTATTAAAGAACTGGATAAGATCGTATAAAAATTTCTATTTTTTACCACACCATTTTATAGCAGCATTTTTGCTATGAGCAACTCATGAAACTTTTTAAAATTTTTATATGGGGATTTGCCATAAGCTTTGCAGGCACCTTGCCACCTGCAACACTTAATGTGGCAAGTATGCAAATTAGTGTACAGGAAAATGTTCGTAATGCATTGTTGTTTACTTTAGGTTGCCTGTTGTGTGAAATGGTTTTTGTACGTATATCCTTAGTAGGTATTAAATGGCTGCAAAAACAAAAAACATTATTTAAATGGATGGAGTGGATAACGTTTGCCCTTATTGCAGTGTTGGCGGCAGGCAGTTTTGTAGCCGCTGGTAAAGAAGGCGCAAGCAAAAATGTTATCCTCAACAATGATGTGCCACGCTTTATACTTGGTGTTGGTATGCGTATAGTAAGCCCGACACAAATACCTTACTGGTTTGGCTGGAGCACCATCCTCTACTCAAAAAAAATTCTTAAGCCACGAAATGATTTTTATAATTTATACATCGTTGGTATAGGGCTGGGCACCCTGCTTGGCAGTGGTGTGTACATTTTTGGCGGCAAGTATGTTGTTGAAAAACTGCATACCAACCAAAGCCTCCTTAACTACATTATTGGCGGTGTGTTTAGTATAACAGCGCTCATTTTATTAATCCGGATTATCATGAAAAAAGATTCCGCAGAAAAATTAGGCAAGTTGATTTAGGATGGTCTTATTTAGGTATTGAGTTTAATGGTAAAGATTTTTGTAAGCGTATTTTCTTTTCCCGCATACGCAATTCATCACTTGTAAACCTGCTGCCATCGTGGCTCCAGCCCGGTGGTTTAAATAAGTAATTTAATTTTTGCCTAAAGGATAAATCCTTTCTTGAAATATCTTTTGTAATGTTTTGCCATTCATGAAAAACAAGGTTTACAGCATTAGGATTCTTTACGTTTGAAGTAAGACCATACTTAATTGGCTGGTACTCGCCGGAATTAATTTCAGGCTGAAAAGTACCGAAAAGCTTATCCCAAATAATAAGCAACATGCCCATGTTTTTATCTAAGTATTTCGGGTTGCTGGCATGGTGCACCCGGTGATGTGAAGGTGTCACTAAAACATATTCGAGCCAGCCCATTTTATGAATAGTTTCTGTGTGCACCAATATGCCCCATATTTGCGTTAATGAATAGATGAAAGCAATATCAATTGGCCTGAACCCAAATAAAGCCAGCGGAATAAAATAAATAAAACGGTAAAAAGGCTGAAAGACGGATGAGCGAAAACCAACGGTCAGGTTCATGTGTTGTGAAGAATGGTGTGTAACATGCACTGCCCAAAACAAACGCACCTGGTGATCAAAACGATGCAGCCAATAATACAAAAAGTCTTCAGCTAACAGTAATACTGTCCAGTATAAAATACTTTGTTGCCAGCTTATGAATGCCCGTATATAAAAATATTGGAGGATAGCTAAGTACACAATCCTGAACGCAAAATCAAAACCGGAGTTTAACACCATCAGGTAAAAACTTGCTAATGAATCTTTCCAGTTAAAAGTTTTTTTAAAATGAAAATGGATCATCAATATTTCCAGCCCTATTATAATAATATAAACAGGCGTAGAAATCATGAGCAGCCATTGTTCTCTTAAAGAATTCATTAAAAGCAGATGTTGTAAAATAATACAAAGTAAAACATTGATTTTTACATTACCCCATACGGCAAAAAGTAAAAAGTAAAAAGTAGAAGTTTGAAGTAATTCTTAATTGTTCATTATCAGTTATTCATTGTTCATTATTCAAGTCTTTTTTGCCGCAGTTTTTTCAATATTTTCCTTTACCCTAAATTTTACAATTTTACTGATTAGTGCAAATGGCAGGGGTTTTTCAATGAAAAATTTTATAGAGCCTTTTGCCCCTTCATAAACGGATAATTCTTTTTTGTATGCTTCAATGCCTGAAGGTGCAGGATAGAAACCAATGTGATTTTTATAAGCTGCATAATGAACAAGATTGCCTTTTAAAGTAAAGGTCGGGATGCCGTAACTAATCACTTCCTCTGCTGCTGGCGCAGCTTTCTTTATCGTGGCCCGCATCTTTTGTAAAAGCTGTTGTACTTTTTCAGGAAAACCTGCAATGTATTTATCAACATCAGTTGTAGTGTTCATTGTATTATTATTTGGGATAAAACAAATCTATAATAATCACTTTAATTTTTTTAAAAATGCTCCTCATATCGGAATCTTCTTTAAGCTAACTTTTAAACTTTTCACATTTAGCGATGAGTACAAATCTTAGATAACTTACAAATTCTCTGATATAAAAAATTAATTTTAAATCTCAGTTCCTGCAGGTTGCTTTTATCACCAGTCATCCCTTTGTAACACTAATCATAACCGTAAAAAACTTGTTCTTTTCAAACAAAATCAAAGTCAGCCCAAATAAGATGATGATCTGATGCCTCTTCACTTTTTTTGGTTACCGTATCAAATGGTTCCCAGGTACCGGGATGATATGAACCCCGCCTTTCAATCCCTGTCGTCAATAATTTCTTTTTTAATTTAGGCGACATGATCAAATAATCTATTTTATTACCGGCCAGGCCTGTTTCAAAAGTGCCTGGCCTATCTTTCGGATAATCCTTATGCGACATCACATCTTTAAATCCATTTTTAAATAGCGATGCCAGCGCAGTGCTTGCTGGTGTATCATTCAGGTCACCGGCAACAAGAACATATTCAGAACGTGTTAAAGCTGCTTTTGCAATCTGGTGCGCCGTCTCAGCCTGCAATTTTCGCCGGTCCTGTGAATCCTGGTCATTACCATTTCTTTTTGATTTAAAGTGGTTTGGCAAAATGATCAGCCGCTCACCGCCTGGTAATACAATATCATACTCCGGGCAATCTCTTGAAAAAATAAACCCTGTGCCGGAGGGATCATCTACATGGCTCCTGATTTCTTTAATAGGAAAACGGCTCATAATACCAAGATCAATACCACGGGTATCATTGCCATCAATCACCATAAAATGTTTATACGATAACCCAAATTGCGCTTCAAGTATCTGTTGATTAAACCTGGCAAGCGTAGGCCTGTTTTCTACTTCAACAGTAATTAGTATATCCGGGTTAACGGCATGAATTACCCGCCCTGTATTAAAAGTTGCCTGCCACTTTACATCTTCTTTAAGCAACTCAAACCAGCCAATCCAGTCCTCCCGCCCGTTCGCAACTACTTCCAGCGGCCCGTTTTTTGGCTTACGGAATAGTTGTCCACGTACTTTTTGTAATTGTACTAACGCATTTTTTGGTGCATTAAGAATATGCCATTTATACTTTTGAGAAAGTGCTATAAGTTTATCCTTATCGTCCTGTGAGTACAGCGCCTTTTCTGCAATTGCATTAGCAGCGGCATGATCTTCAATAGCCTTACGCCCGGCTTCATCAGTTTTTTTGTTCATGGCTACGGGGCGGGTAAAAAGATTTTCAAGATTAAAGCTGGCAATTTTTATCATGGGATATATTTATTATGATGTCATTTTAATAAGAAGTGTAGATCCATGGTTTTGAAAGAAATAAAATTTCGTGTATGCAAAAGGTTGGCAAATGTTGATTGCGGTTTCAGGAAAAGCTAAGCTTGCAAAAGTTTATGTTGCTTTATCAGCCCAAATTCCGTGTAATTTTTAAAAAGGATTATATTAGAGTTTTCAAAACAGGCAGTCCGGCTTTCAGGCCAGTTTTGTTTTCGCCATTATCCTCTTTAAACCACAGCCACAACTAATGTAATAAAAATATGAAGAAATTATACCTTGTACTAATCGTGCAAATTTTTGCATTCGGTTTAGTTCATGGCCAGTCATTTACTATTGATGACTTAATAGATCTTACTGCACAATCTTCCAGGAACCTCGATCACTTTATGGGTAAGAATAATTTTTTTCCTGCCAATACAGCATTTGACAGAAATGATTCAGTTATCACTTATATTGAGAAATCCAAAAACAGGAAGAAGGCATTACAATCGCCACGAAGCTTCGACTTATATAAAAAAGGTGACACGAAATATTATGCATTTCATACAACTTCATTAAAAGATTTCCAGGACGGCCAAAAAAAATTAATTAAGGCTGCTTACTTCTACGACCGAAGTAAAGATTATACCAAAGACACTATATTGCTCTACCAAAAAAAGAATTTAAGTATACAGGCAAGTTTGGTAATGGTGGATAGTGTGGCAAACTATAAATTCTTGTTGCAAGAAAAAAGTATACCTGATATCACTGAAGTTAAGTATGGTGAAGACCTGCTGCATTTTGATTCCCACGAATTTTTGGTAAGTTATTTCGGAGAAGATAACGTGACAAAGGATATGTACTTTCTTTCGGAAAAAGAATTAAAAAAATGCTCCATATTATTTAGCGGCACAAACCGCCAGGTTGTTTTTGTCTGGAAGGATGAGAATAATTTAAATGATCTTGACTATATACTTTTGAGCAATGTGTTACCTACGGCAGGCGCTGCAAAATTTAATGGTGTAACCGGCAATAATGAATGGTCGCTGCATAACGGGATATATCCGGGAATGACCATTAAAGAACTTTTAAAACTTAATGAAATAGATTTTGAGATCTATGGCAATTCATCAGACCTGGCCTTTATGATTAAGCCGGAGACTAATGGTAAAATAGATTTTAAGAAAACCGCTGTAATGCTTAACTGTAACAATTGCGATACGGATAGGTATTTTAATAAAAAGCTGGTTAGTGCATTGGCATTAGCAAAGCAAAACATACCATTGTATGTTTATGACGTGATCATTTATCCGCATTCCCGGGAAAACTAAAGCTCGGAATTTTTTACCGCTCATTTTTAACAGAAGGACTAACAAACAGACTGCTTTGGAAGTTATTACACAACAAGCTTTTATTATTGCATCTCATTGGCTGGCTTTAGTTAAGCCTTAAATACCTGAATTTATGAAACGCTTATTGCTGTTGTTTTTAGTGATTATTTTATTGTTACTTGGCTTTTATGCATATCGTTTGTATACCGGCAGAGTGCCAAGTCTTACTACTGTTGATGCTGAAATTTCTGTTAGTACTACAGATTTAATTCATGCTTTTAATACAGACAGCGCAGGGGCCAATAAAAAATATTTAGGCAAAGTGCTATCTGTTAATGGCAATATAAAATCTATAGAAAAAAAATCAGCCACCGTAGTTTTAGGTGCTGATAATATTTCCACTGCTATCCGCTGCAGCATGGATTCAAACTTTGTGACAGCATTGGCCGGGTTAAAAGAAAATGAGAATGTAATGATCAAAGGCGTATGTACGGGCTATATCCCTGATGATTCGGGGCTTGGCTTAGGAGCAGATGTGGTAATGAACCGGTGTGTTATTGAAAAAAATATTAAATGAAATTATAATAATGATGAACAGAATTTCCATTCTCCTGACTTTTATTTTAACTGCATACGGTGTTAACGGGCAGGACAAATATTTTACTAAAAGTGGTAAAATTAATTTTTACTCTGTTACACCTCTTGAAGATATTGCCGCAGCCAATGCATCTGCCGTAGCAGTACTCGATACTAAATCTGGCAGCTTTCAGTTTTCCATTTTGATCAAAGGCTTTGAGTTTGAAAACGAAGAAATGCAGGAGCATTTTAATAATGATTATATGGAGAGTGATAAATATCCCAAAGCTGAATTTAAAGGCCAGGTGCTTAATACTTCTGCAGTAAATTTTAAGAAGGCTGGTAATTATCCTGTGCAGGTTAAAGGTTTACTCACCCTTCATGGTGTTACTAAAGACATTCAATCTACAGGTACAATTAAAGTAGATGGCAATGCCCTTAGAGCCAATTCTACATTTAATATCCAGGTAGCCGACTTCAATATTATCATTCCAAAACTTGTTCGTGATAAGGTTGCTAAAAGTGTAAAAATTACGGTAGATACTTCATTGGAACCGCTAAAAGGATAAATTTCATCTTCACTTTTTTTAGCGTCTTATAAAAAATATTTATATTCAGGCTACCAAATTAAAATTGACATGAAAAAATCTATAGGTGTTATTATTGGTTTTGTCTGCCTTGTATTTTTATCGCTGGCATTTACAGCAGCAGAGCAACCGAAATATAAAAATTTGAAAGTGTTGCCGAAGAATACAAACAAAGAACAATTAGATAGTGTGATGCACCATTTTTCAATGTCTCTTGGCGTTAAGTGTAATTTTTGCCATGTGTTTAACCAGGAGCAAAAAAGTATGGACTTTGCCTCAGATGCCAACGAGCATAAAGGTGTAGCCCGGATGATGATGAAAATGACGAACGGGATAAACAAAAGATATTTTCATATAAAAGATGTAAAAAATCTTACCACCAAATTAGAAGTAACCTGCTATACATGCCACAACGGTAAAACTGAGCCTGCCCATACGGCAGGCTTTATGCCGCATGGTCCTGGCGGTACACCTCCCGGCCCAATGATTATGGATCATCCTGATAGCACAAAGCACAATTAAGTTTTTGTAGAAGGAATAGACCGCATTTAATGTATGCGCCAAGTCGTATTTGAAAAGTGCAGTGAAAGGAGTATGATGATTTAATATTTTCCCCGGAGGCGATCATGAGCTTTTCTACCTTCTTTTACCATAATGTCAATAATCTCTTCAATATCTTTTTCTGATGTTCTGAAATTTACAATACAGGCTCTTAAACAATAATCATCTTTCACCAAAGCATTTGATAAAAATACTTCTCCGCCTTTTTGCAGATCATTCAATAAAGCCTCATTTAAGGCATTCAGGTAAATTTTTTTCTCCTGTACATTTTCTTTTGTAAAATCAAGGGGAATGTACCTTAATGTGGTGATACTTAGGTTTTGTGTTACAGCTTCAAGTTCAGCATGTTTATCTGCCAACTGGCATAATAATTTTGAAAGCCGGATATCTTCTTCAATCATTTGAATGTAACCATTTCGCCCGACCTGTTGCAGAGCCAGCCAAACTTTTAAAGCCCTAAAGCCACGTGAATTCTGCATACCATATTCATAGTAAT
Source organism: Chitinophagaceae bacterium (assembly GCA_031365305.1). Classification (GTDB taxonomy): domain Bacteria; phylum Bacteroidota; class Bacteroidia; order Chitinophagales; family Chitinophagaceae; genus Ginsengibacter. The sequence goes on along the minus strand of JANLXV010000612.1, from coordinate 9,604 downwards.
TCTGTGCAAGGCCGCCTTCACTATTTCCAAAATTATAATATACAGGATGGGAGCTAAAAGTTTCAATTAAATGATTCGGATCTTTTACCAATGTACAGCCTGCTTCAAGTGGACTGTATAACCATTTGTGCGGATCAAGCGCAATAGAGTCCGCTTCTTCAATGCCTTTAAATATTGGCTTTAGACCGGGCACAACCGCAGCAGGTATACCATAGGCACCATCTATATGAAACCATAAATCGTAACTTTTACAAATGGCTGCTATGCCTTTAAGATCATCTACAACACCAGTGCTGACATCGCCGGCAGTACCAATAACCATGATAGGTTTAAAGCCACTCTCAAGGTCCTTTTTTATAGTATTTTCCAGTTCAGTGTTATTCATCACATTGGCTTCATTTGTTGGTATCCAGCGAATGGCTTTTGTACCAAGGCCAAATAATACAGAGGCTTTCTCTATCCAGGTATGGGTTGTTTTTGAGCAATACACCAACAACTTTTCTTTGTCATTTGTAATACCATCTTCTTTAATACGCTTAGGTGCCTTTGCAGTTCTCCCGGCTAAAAATCCTGTAAAATTTGCCATGTTGCCACCACTCACCATTATACCTCCGAAAGTAGCAGGCACCCCGATAAACTCCGCCAGCCATTGAATGGTTTGTTTTTCAATTTCAGTAGCTACGGGGCTTAAAATATGCGCACCTACATTAGGGTTTACAGAGGCGGCCAGTAGGTCTGCGAGGGCACCAATTGGTGCAGGTGATGAGGTTATATAACCCATAAATTTGGGATGACCATTATACAAGGAATGGTTGAACAATAATTCCACCGCCCGGGCAAGTAAGGCTTCTGCAGGCGTACTATTCTCAGGAAGTGTACACATGCCGATGCGTTGCTGTATTTGATTGGGGGAATCACCGGTTGTAACCTTTTTATCACGTATGGTGTCTATAAAATCTGAAATAACATCAATGAGCTGATAGCCTGCTTTTCTAAACTCTTCTTTACTCATTTCAATTGGTGATTGGCGTTGCACTGTCATATCTGAATCTATAAAAGGTTCTAAAAGTCTGTGTTCCGAAAGGTTTTTAAACCTGTAAAAGCTTCAAGAAAGTTACAAATTACACAGGTAACAAAATAGCTTGATTTGGTAACCGGTTGAATTCAAAATTTTAAACTATACTTTTATAACGGCAATCTGTTATGACTACGCCTTTGAAAAGAATTATTCATTTATTAAAGAAAATTAAATATTTTTTTATGGCAGGTTATCCTTTATCTAAATATCATTTTATTGTTGATTGGGGCGGTACACAAATGAACTTTACAGAAGTATCCGGACTCTCTTTTGAGTTTACGGTGATTGAACATCGCGATGGCAATTCGCCCTTACAGAGTGCTATAAAAATGCCAGGACTAAAGAAATACAGCAACATTGTATTGAAGCGTGCCCTTAGAAAAGATGATAATGATTTCTTTAACTGGATTAATACAATACAGCTAAACATCGTTGAAAGAAGAGATATTGTAATATCACTTTTGAACGAAGCGCATGAACCTATTGTTTCCTGGAGAGTGAACAATGGCTGGCCCTGCAAATACGAAGTAGCGACGTTAAACGCTACAAGTAATGAAGTGCTTTTTGAAACCCTGGAGATCACTCACGAAGGATTGAGCATTGTTTCATAACCGGCCTTCCAATTATTTCATATTACACTTAAGCAGGTTGCTATTGTATGCTGTGCTTGCAGTCTGCATACTTCTTTATCTGCAACATTATTTTTTTTGAAAGATGAAGTAATTCATTAGAAAATGATGTGTATAGTTTTTATCTTTCTGTACTCGCCTGGATAAGCATCCCATTCTTTTTACAGATCATTTAAACTTTACACATGAAAAGGAATTCATTATGTCTTCTCGTTTTATTTACGATTGCCATTAATGTTGATGCACAAAACACATCACCTTACTGGAGCTTAGCCGGTAATAGCAATGCTGCTAATACATCAATATTGGGCACAACTACCTCTTTTCCTTTAAGGCTGTTTACCAACAATTCAGAAAGAGTCCGCATACAAACCAATGGTAGGGTAGGTATAGGCACTACTAACCCCGTAAATATTTTTACCGTAAAAGCTACAGTGGGTACACCTGCGGCATCATGGGTAACAGCCGGGTTACCTGTATTTGTTGGCTTTGCCGAAGCTGCCAGCACCGAATTTTACCTGGCAACAGCCTCCAACACCTCTGACTTTAGGCCGGTGTTTTCCGGTAAAAGATCTCGTGGTACACTTGCGGCTCCGGCAAGGGTAGCCAATAACGATTTCATCACTTCAATTGCAGCCTCAGCCTATGATGGCAGTTCATTTGTAAGTCCATCTGTGATTAATTTTTATGTAGATGGCACACCTTCAACCGGTCATGTGCCTTCACGTATTTCTTTTGAAACCGGCACTAACAGAACAGACAGGTTGGAAAGATTAAAAATCGGCAGCACCGGCAATTTTTATTTCAACAACAATCAAATGTTTATACAACAATCAAACGGTAGTGTTGGTATAGGCAAAACAACATCCTTACTCGCCAAACTGGATGTTGTGGCAACTTCCAACAACACAGCTATAAGAGGAAGTACAGATAACGGCGTTGCGATAAATGGTACATCCTTCCAGGGCACTGGTGTTTCAGGTTCTTCGGCTACAGGCTATGGCGTTGTTGGCTCATCTCCCGAGGGTACCGGCGTTAAAGCTTCGGGCCAGGTATACGGTGTTGAAGCTTCGGGGGATTTTGCAGGCATTAATGCTTTTAGTACCGATGGTTTTGGGATAACAGCCAGCACCACCGGCGGTACGGGTATATCTGCCAGCAGTCGTGATTCTTATGGTGGCGATTTTAGTTCAGTGAATGCTGCCGGAATAATTGCCAGTACCACTAATGCAACTTATGCAGCAGAATTTAATGGCAAAGTTTATGCTTCAGGCGGATATGTAACCAGTGATAAAAATCTTAAACAAAACATTCATGATTTTGCGAATGCCATGAGCATTATTAATAAGCTGAAGCCGCTGTCTTATGAATTTAAGAAAGATGCGCAATATGCTTTTCTTCATCTTCCCGCCGGTAGTCATTATGGATTGATGGCACAGGATCTTGAACAGGTTTTGCCAAATCTTGTATCTGAAGCCCCACATCATTCCATTCGTATTAATCCTGCCAGTACCAGGCAAAATGAAGTTGGCAGGCCGTCATCAGTAACATTACCGGATGTTGAAAAGAAAGAAAGCTTAACGATAAAGGCAGTCAATTATGTTGAACTCATTCCCGTAATGATTAAAGGCATGCAGGAACAACAAACGCAAATTGACAAATTAAACGGGATAAATGAAAAACTGCAATACGAAATTGACGAGCTTAAATCGTTACTATCAAAAACTAATAACGGGGCGCCTGTGTCTTCCTCAACCGGTTATTTAAAACAAAATGTTCCTAACCCGGCTATTAATAATACTGTAATCAATTATTCACTGCCGGCCAATACAACACATGCACAATTAATAATATCAGATGCTAAAGGCAGCGCCTTGAAAGTGTATAATTTATCAAAAGGAGAGGGCAAGGTAAATACAGGAATTGAAGATTTACCCGCAGGATCTTATAACTATAGCCTTTATATAAATGATAAAAAAATTGGCAGTAAGCAAATGGTAATTATAAAGTGATTGACTATCATTTTGAAATGATAAAACCTTACCCGGTTTTATAAACCAGCAAAAAATCTAACCTGCACTCTTGCAGCGGATCATTAGTAAGCCGTTCTTATTGGGGCGGCTTTTATATTATTAAAATATCACCTTTCTTTTACAACTTTTTTCACTTCAATCAATTATTCAAAAACCTGTCTCAAAATATTCAGGAAAGAAACCTAATGTTGCTTATAACAATCATTTAAAATATGAGGTCATTTTTAATTGTTCTGCTGCTGATTTATGGTATGGTGTCTTTTACACAAACAAAGGTTTCAGTGCTTACCCAACATAACGATTTAAACCGCACAGGCTGGAACAAACAGGAACACATTTTGAACCATGTAAATGTTGCTTCTGAAAAATTTGGCTGCATTGGAACTTTAGCTGTAGATGATGAAATTTACGCCCAGCCGTTGATCGCAAATAATATTTCGATAGGTAACTACCATGGTGACGTGTTGATTGCTGCAACGGTTAACAATACATTGTATGCTTTTGAAGCAGATGATGTAAGTAATGGTGCACCTCTTTGGGAAATCAATTTAAATCCTGCAGGACAAAGGGCACCTGACATTTTTGACCTGAAAGATCCAATAGCAGGTATGCCCTGTGGCGGAAATTACCGCGACTTTTCCGGACATATAGGTATTGTTGGCACACCGGTAATTGATAGCAGTTCCTACACGATATATGTTGCCACCAAAACTATTGATGTTAATGGTGCTTTCTTTGCTTACATCAATGCAATAGATTTAAGAACAGGGCTTCATAAAAATGGCAGTCCGCATCTTATTTCTGCCGAAGTAAATGGCATAGGTGAGGGAAGTATAAACGGACGGGTAGCTTACCAGGCAAAGTATCAAAATCAACGGCCAGCCCTACTACTTTATAAACAAACTGTATATGTGGCAAGCGCCTCACATTGCGATTGGGGGCCTTACCATGGATGGGTGCTTGGGTTTGATGCCACCTCTCTTGATTTAAAATATACTTACAATACAACACCCAACGGATGGGCCGGTGGAATTTGGATGGCTGGCCAGGGCATTTCTGTTGGTGCCGATGGAAACCTGTATGTTGTTACCGGTAATGGAACTACCGGTGCTGACAATTCAGATACTTCAGGTGGCAGAAGCGAAAGCCTCATTAAATTATCACCTCAACTTAAGCAGATTGATTGGTTTACGCCAGCTAATTATGATTATCTCGACCAGTTAGATCTTGATTATGGAAGCGACGGTGCCCTGATGATCCCTAATTCCAGTTTAACGGTATCGGGTTCTAAAGAAGGCATTTCTTATGTGGTGGACTATAATAACATGGGACGTCTTGATGCTGCCAATAGCCAGGTAAAAGATACTCTCGAATTTAATCCTGTACACGAAGGCTATGTACATGTGCATGGCTCGCCGGTGTATGCAAAGTTTAGCAATGGAGAATTTGTATACGCCTGGGCAGAAACTTTTAAAGTAAGGCAATTTACATTTAACCGGACTACCGGGCATTTTCTTAAAACCTTTAAACAGGGGATGAGAAATCTTGACAATGGCATGCCTGGAGCTATGCTCTCGCTTTCTTCTGCCGGCCCTGATACATCTTCTGCAATTCTTTGGGCATGTTTTCCATCTTCAGGAAATGCCAATAACCAGGTGAGGCCGGGAACACTTGCTGCTTACAGAGCGAATGATGTTTCCACAGGCGAACTTTGGAATAGTGGTCTTAATAAAAATGACGCGACTGGCAATTTTGCCAAATTTAATCCACCCACTATTGCAAACGGAAAAGTATTTGCGCCATCATTTTCAAGAGCCGTAAAAGTGTATGGGCTTAAATGCGACAGCGCTTTTACTGATTTACAATATGCCGGTGGCAGTGGTTTAAAGGGTGAATATTTTACCAATAGTTCAGCACCAAATCCCTTTCCTGAAACTGCTTCAACTGTGCAGCTTGATCCATCCATCAATTTTAACTGGGGCTCCGGCAGCCCGGCAACAGGTATTGGCTTAGATAATTTTAAGGTAAGATGGACAGGTAAAATAAAACCACTTACTAATGGTGAGTACACGTTTTATGTAACAGCCAGTGATGGGGTAAAACTTTGGATAAATGATGTGTTGATTATTGAGAGCTGGTCAGATAAAACAACCTCAAATCATCTCGGAAAAATTACACTGCAGAAAGCCGTTGATTATAATATAAAGCTTGAATATTATTCAGGCATCAATACCGCAACCTGCATATTACAATGGAGTGCTTCCGGCATTTGCAAACAAAACATTCCGGCTTCACAATTATTTGCTGATGCTGTAAAATGCAGCAGTGATGGGGAGGGGTTATTGGCAGAATATTTTACCGACATAACAGCCGCAGCGAATTTTCCGGCTACACCTGCTGTCAAAAAAACAGAACCTGTAGTTGATTTCAACTGGGGGCAGGGAAGCCCCGCAGCCGGCATAAGCATTGATAATTTTAAAGCGAGATTTACCGGGTATGTGCAAAGCCTTGATGCAGGCGTTTACACATTTTACGTAACGGCTGATGATGGCGTAAGACTTTGGATAAACAACCAGTTATTGATAGATAAATGGATTGATCAGGGCGCCACGGAATATGCCGCTACGATCAAATTGAATGAATGTAGTAAAAATAATATACGTCTTGAGTTTTATGAAAATGGTGGCGATGCCGTATGTAAATTGGAATGGAGTGGGCCGGTATTTCAAAGGCAGGTAGTACCTGCGGGTGCTTTATATACGAAGCCTGATGTTATACCGCTAACCAAAGATTTTGTTATCTATCCAAACCCGAATAACACAAACAACATAACAATTTCTACCAGTACAGCTTTACAAAAAGGCGACTACATTATCGTTTACAATATACTGGGGCAAATGGTTTTAAAGAAAGCCATTGAAGCAACGGCTCAAAACGAGCCAATAACTATTCCCAACAATTTGCCGCCCGGCGTATATGTGGTAAAGCTTTTGGCAGGCACTAAAATTTTTACGGGAAAGCTTATGGTTTTATAAAGAAATATTTGCCCAGATAATATACAATTACATTCATAGAAGGTGGCCCTTTACAGCTTTAGTTGAAATCTAAACTTTAATACCGCTCCTTAACTTTTATATTTATGTAAGAGACAATTGGACGTATTCAAATAACTTCATTACCTAATTTGATAACATGCGATTATTACTTTACCTGGCATTTTGTTTTTGTATAAATCCCATTCAGGCACAAACAGATTCGCTCTCTGCAAAATTTCCTGTTGACTCTAATTATTTAGCTTCTTTTGATGGCGTCAAAATTTATTACGAGGCCAGAGGAAGTGGTAAACCGGTATTACTGGTTCACGGCTTTATTGCTAACAGCTCATCCTGGAAAAGAAGCTCACTTTACTATGACCTCTTAAATTCAGGTTATAAAGTTATTATTCTTGATATGCGTGGCAATGGCAGATCAGATAAGCCGCATGATTCCACTGCTTATGATAACGATGCAGAAGCAAAAGATATCATGCTTTTGATGGATCATCTCAACATAAAACAATATAGCGCTGTTGGTTATTCCCGTGGTTCAATTATTACTGCACGCTTACTGGTACTTGATAAAAGAATTAAAATTTCTGTAATGGGTGGCATGGGTACAGACTTTACTAATCCTGACTGGCCCAGGCGGATCATGTTTTATCATGCGATGCGAGGCGATTCTGTGCCTGAACTTCAGGGCGCAGTTGACTATGTAAAACAACAACATCTTGATATGCTCGCTTTGGCTTACCTGCAACGGTCGCAACCTTCAACCAGCAAAGAAGTATTGTCAAAAGTAAAAATACCGGTGCTTGTTATTTGTGGTGATAAAGATTCGGATAATGGCTCTGCTGCAGACTTAGCTAAATTATTACCAAATGCAGAGCTGGCAACAGTTCCCGGAGATCATAATCATGCATCAGCCACTGCAGAATTTTCAAATGCGGTAAAAGCATTTTTTAAAAAGCAGGCTTACTAAGATGTAGAAAATAGAAAATTATTTTGAGTTTTGCAGGATGATCAAAATATTTGCCCCATAATTATTTCACTAAAATCATTAATCAATTATTATGAAAATAGCCACTTATAATGTGAATGGCGTGAATGGCCGGTTGCCCGTGTTGCTGCGCTGGCTTACCGAAACCTCTCCGGATGTGGTTTGCCTGCAGGAATTAAAAGCGCCGCAGGAAAAGTTTCCCGAAGAAGCCATTGCAAATGCCGGTTATGATGCTATATGGCACGGACAAAAAAGCTGGAACGGCGTAGCGATATTGTCCCGTATTGGTAAACCTGAAGAAGTTAGAAGAGTACTTCCGGGTGACCCTGAAGATAGCCACAGCCGCTATATTGAAGCGATAGTTAACGGGATAAAGATTGGGGGCCTTTACCTGCCAAATGGAAACCCTGCGCCAGGCCCGAAATTGGATTATAAATTAAAATGGTTTGAACGGCTTACAACTCATGCCGCGGACCTGTTGGCCTCCGGCGAGCCGGTATTATTGACCGGTGATTTTAACGTAATGCCTACTGAACTGGATGTATACAAACCTGAAAGATGGGTGGATGATGCGTTGTTTCGCCCGGAGGTACGTTTAGCTTTTAAAACCCTGGTAGAGCAGGGGTGGACCGATGCCATCCGTAAACTTTACCCCGATGATGTGATTTATACTTTTTGGGATTACTTCCGTAATGCTTATGGCCGCAATGCCGGTCTGCGTATTGATCATTTCCTGTTAAGTCCTGAAGTTTCTAAAAGGCTTATTGCCGCAGGTGTTGACAAAGAGGTTCGTGGATGGGAGAAGACCAGTGACCATGCGCCGGTGTGGATCGAATTATCTTAAAAGTGTTTTCAGGTTAGCCTTGATAATTTGGCATGACCTTCTCTATGTAAATGGAAAATGCAGTTATGAAAAAAGATCAAAAAGACAAAGAATATAAGCAAACTCAGTCAACCAGTTCTCCGGGCACGTTAGGGGAAGATGTTGACCGGGATAAACGTAATTCTGAAAAACCAATCAGCAAAAACAATACACAAACTTCAAAAGAAGAAGGCCTGAACCAGGTTAATTCTGCAGGTAATGCCGGCGCTTTTGAGGGACTGGAAAATACCGGAGATAGTTAAAGAATTATGTTTTGTTCTGTAACTTCTTTGAAGTAATATCATAGCTTATGCCGATCAGGCCGATGGTCTCATGCTTATCATTATAATAAGGAATTTTTGAGGTTAAAAACCAATGTACCGAGCCGTCATTTTTTGTATATGTTGTTTCTTTATCGAGTATTGGTTTACCGCTTTCAAAAACGTATTGATCCTCTTTTATAGATAGCATGGCGTTCTCGTATGAAGACAAATCAAAATCAGTTTTACCTAAAATGTCTTCTTCGTTGGTTTTACCGCAAAAATGTATCTCGCTTTTATTCACCAATGTTTTTCTTGATTGCAGATCTTTCATATAAATATTTACAGGCACACTATCAATAATGGTTTGCAAAAGATGTTTTTCATCAACCAGTCTTTTTTCATTCAGTAACAATAGCTGCTCAATTTTCTTTTGCCCGTCTATGTTCTGAACTGTGCCGTACACTCTTACACATTCTCCATTATAGTATTCGGCCTTTCCTTTAACCCTTATCCATCTTTCAGTGCCCTTATGGGTTATAATCTCGGCGTCAACATCCCATGGCTTGCCTTTTATAATGCAATCTTTTAAAAAAACGGTCATCACCTGTTTAATGTCATCATTTTTATAAAACGCAATAATGTTGTCAATAGATGGTTTGTAATCAACAGGCGTTTCGTAAATTTTCTCCATAACTGATGTCCAG
>JANLXV010000571.1:0-3068 GCA_031365305.1 Chitinophagaceae bacterium | reverse complement strand
AGGTGGTTGGTATAATTACTGATGGTGATTTAAGAAGAATGCTTGAAAAAAATACCGGCCTGGATAAAATAACGGCTCAAGACATTATGAGTAAAAAACCTAAGACCATTAACGCCGAAGAACTCGCTGTTGATGCGTTGGACATCATGCGAAAAAATAACATCACGCAACTTTTGGTTACAGAGAACAACAGGTATTCCGGTATCATTCATATTCACGATATCATTAAAGAAGGCATAATATAATTGGCATGAAGAAACATACGTATGTTGTAATAATGGCTGGTGGAATCGGAAGCAGATTTTGGCCAATGAGCAGAACGGGCTATCCTAAACAATTCCTGGATATTTTAAACCAGGGGCGCACCCTTATCCAGTCTACGTTTGACAGGTTTGCACAATTTATTCCGGTAGAAAATATTTACGTGGTAACCTCTCAGCAATATGAGCATATTGTAGCAGAACAATTACCAAACATAAGACCTGAAAACATTCTTTGCGAACCTTCCAGAAAAAATACCGCTCCCTGTGTTGCCTATATCTGTTACAAGCTTTTTGAGCTTGATCCCAGGAGCAATCTCATCTGTGCGCCTGCAGATCACATCGTTACAGATAATACAGCTTTTACAAAAGTTAGTTTAGAAGCGCTTGATTTTACCGCCAAACATAGTGCGCTTTTAACCTTAGGTATTAAACCCACAGGCCCTAATACCGGGTATGGCTACATTCAATATGAAGAGCATGCCGTTTCAGATAATATCTATAAGGTAAAAACCTTTACCGAAAAACCAGACCTGGAACTGGCTAAAACTTTTATTGCCAGCGGAGATTTTTTATGGAATGCCGGCATTTTTGTGTGGCAGTGTAAAACCATTATCCAGGCTTTTGAGAAATACCTTCCGGAAGTACACGAGCTTTTTTATGCGGAAAAAGATGACCTGAACAACAATAATGAAAAGGCAGCCATAGAACGAATCTATCCTCAATGCGTTAATATTTCTATAGATTATGGCATTATCGAAAAAGCGGATAATGTTTATGTTATTCCTTCTTCCTTTGGCTGGAGCGATCTTGGCACCTGGGGCAGCGCTTACGACAATCTTGAAAAAGATTATCTCGATAACGCCGTAGCCGGGGAAAATGTTATGATCTTCGACTCTTCAAAAAACATTGTACATGTAAGCAACGATAAGCTTGTGCTGTTACAAGGATTAGATGATTTTATTATTGTTGATACAAAGGATGCGTTACTTATTTGTAAAAAAGAAAATGAACAGGAGATCAAGCAATATCTTACCGAAGTAAAACGCAATAAAGGAGAGGTGTTCCTCTAAAAATATTTTTCGTTTTGTTGCAGTTCCCACCAAGCAAATTACCAGATACACCGCCTACTATATTTACGGTGATGAGTTCTCTTGCCACTCAAAAAAATGCTATAAATCTTGGCCAGGGTTTTCCTGACTTTGACATGGATGCAGAGTTGATCGGGTTAGTAAATCATTATATGCTGCAAGGAAAAAACCAGTATGTGCACATGAATGGTTTGCTTCAGCTAAGGGAAGCTATTGCAGAAAAAGTTTCTTCTCTTTATAAGTCTAACGTTAGTGCGGAGGATAATATCACCGTCACGCCGGGTGGCACTTATGCTATTTATACAGCATTAACGTCGGTTTTACAACCGGGTGATGAGGTTATTGTTTTTGAACCAGCCTATGATAGTTATATTCCGAATATTACTATCAACGGAGCAATCCCTATCATTATTCCTTTAACTTATCCTGGTTTTAATATTGATTGGCAAAATGTAAAACAAAATATTACACCTAAAACCAGGGCGATAATTATCAATTCTCCTCACAACCCGTCAGGAAATGTATTAAGAGAAAAAGACATTATTGAATTAAAACAAATTGTACAAAACACTGATATCCTTATCCTGAGCGACGAAGTATATGAACATGTGATATTCGACGATATAGAACACAAAAGCCTATTGAAACATCCTGACTTATTAGAACAAAGCTTCGTGTGTTTTTCTTTTGGCAAACTGTTTAATTGCACCGGCTGGAAAATAGGTTACTGTATAAGCGGTAATGGATTGATGAAAGAGTTTAGAAAGGTTCACCAGTTCAATTGCTTTAGCTGTAATAGTCCTGTTCAGTTTGCTATTGCCGACTTTTTAAAAACCGATAAAAGCTATTTAACGCTTGGGAATATGATGCAGCGAAAAAGAGATATTCTTCGTGAAGGCTTAACTGCATTGGGTTTTAAACCTATACCCTCTTACGGCTCCTATTTTCAATTATTCAATTATAGTGATTTGAGCCAGGCAAATGATAAAGAGTTCTCTACTGAATTAGTAAATAATGCAGGCGTAGCTTCCATTCCTTTATCAGCTTTTTATAAAAAAGGGATTGATTTTAAACTGCTGCGTTTTTGCTTTTGCAAAAAAGATGATACTTTATTAATGGCTATAAAAAAGCTTGAAGATTATTTCAAGGGAAAGTAGTAAATCTATAATCCATACCTGTGACTGATCTCCAGCATACGTTCTATCGGCACTTTAGCGGCTTTTAATAAAGCGTCGTCCATAATAATTTCCGGTTGTTCATACTCCATACACAGGTATAATTTTTCAAGTGTATTAAGTTTCATGTAAGGGCAATCATTACAGGCACACATATTTTCCGGTGGCGCTGGTATAAATGTTTTATGAGGTGCTTGTTTTTGCATTTGATGAAGAATGCCTGTTTCTGTAGCCACAATAAACTCTGTAGCCTCATCCTGCATCGAAAATTTTAAAAGGGAGGTTGTGCTGCCTATAAAATCAGCCACTCTTAAAACGTGCTCTTCACATTCAGGATGAGCAATAACCTTCGCTTTCGGATGCCTGATCTTAAGCCTGGTTATTTTTTCAAGACTGAATATTTCATGTACAATACAGGCACCGTTCCATAACACCATGTTTTTGCCTGTTTTTTTATTAAGGTATGCACCAAGATTTTTATCCGGTGCAAATATTATTTTCTGCTCTGCCGGAAGGCTTTCTATAATTTTTTCGGCATTGGA
>JANLXV010000540.1:0-3928 GCA_031365305.1 Chitinophagaceae bacterium | reverse complement strand
CTTCCCGCAATGATGCTAACCCCGGCGAGCCCTTTAAAGTTGGTGATCGTGTAGATAAATTATATGGCAGTTATGAGGCTTTAACACCTGATGGTAAGGTAATACATGATGAATCAGGCTTTCCTATCTATTTACCAAAAGCTCAATACTTAGGTCATGCCGATCCTAACTGGGCCTGGGGATTGAATAATAAATTTTCATACAAATCATTCAGCTTCTCTTTCCAGTTTGATGGAATGGTGGGCGGTAAAATACAGGATAGAGTGCTGCGCAAACTAACCGAAGGTGGCCGCGGCGCAAACACTAATGAAGGTATAATCGGGCAGGCACGAAGATACGAGGCTGACCATTGGGGAGATGCGGGCTATTTTGGATCTGACGCAGACCACCAACATGATGGCGGTGCAAGAGATGCTAGCGGAAAACCAATTTTAGGTGGGGATGGCGTGCAGGTTGTTGGTGGTTCAGGCAATATTCAATATGATCCAAATACAGGCGTAATTACTAATTATAAAGATTTGCAGTATGTCGCTAATGACTCAACAACAAACTGGATACAGGATTATGTAAGCAGTTTTTATAACGATCCACAGCATACTATGGTTAGTAAAACCTATGCTAAGCTTCGTGAAGTAGTTGTTACCTATTCGTTGCCTGCTAAGCTTTTTAAAAATTCCTTTGTGAATAAAATAGATGTGTCTGTTGTTGGCAGAAACTTATTGTATTTTTTCCCGAAAGCCTTTCATGATATTGACGTGGATCAATACCCGGGCCGTGACCAGTTTGGCTCTATCAGCAGAGAATATAATTTACAAACGCCAACAACAAGAAGCTATGGCGTTAACGTAAATGTTGTTTTTTAAATCATCACATTAGAAAATCATCAATAAATTATTAGTCATGAAGTTTTTAAAACTCCCCATTTTTACAGCCCTTACACTGATTATAATATCAACAGGCTGCTCAAAAAAATTTGAAGAGTATTCTCAAAATAAAAACCTGCCGCTGGAAGTGCCACCGAATTTGATACTGCCAGCAATACTAAATGATATGGTAGTTTATCCTGGTGGTGATGAAGACAAAGCCAGCCAGTTTATTGTATCTAATTATACCTACTATGGCCTTAACCAATACTGGACAGGCAGCGCCAATCTTAATTATGGCTCTATAAGAAATGTATTGGCGATGGAAAAAGAAGCAAGGCGTTTAGCCGGCACCGACGATAATCCCTATCATGCCCTGGGTCTTTTCTTCCGGGCGTATTTCTTTGTTACTATGAGTGAAAAGGTTGGCGATCTTCCAATGACAGAAGCACTTCAGGGTTTAAATAATCCATCACCAAAATACGATACACAAAAAGATATATTTAAGCAATCGTTGGCCTGGCTGGATTCTTCCAATACTATGCTGTCATCTTTTCTCTCAAAAGGTTTTTTAGAATTTTCAGGAGATTTTTTTTACAAGGAAAGGCTGGATGTTCCCTTAGCCGGCTCTAACGGCAGAGATGCTTTAGCAGAATGGCAAAAAGTAGTGAACAGTTATAAATTAAGAGTATTAATAGAGCTTAGCAAACATGCAGATGATGCTGATTTAAAGGTGAAAGAACAATTTGCCGCTATAGTAAATAATCAGGATCAATATCCCGTTTTTACCAGCAACGATGATAATTTGCAGTATGTATATAACAGTCAATACAATTATTATCCTGATAACCCAACTAATTATGGTAATAACGCCGGCCGTTTAAATCTTGCTGCCACTCTCGAAACCACGCTGGGCCAGTTACATGATATAAGGGCAATGATATTTGGCGAACCGGCACGTGGGTTAGGGTTTGGTGATACCGACTACCGGTCTTTCGTAGGGGGTAAATCAGGCGAAGATGTGAGTACGCTTGCCACACAATCCGGTGCCGGAAAATTGTCATTATATAACTATAATCATTTTTATACAACACTTACCGGCGAGCCAACATTAATATTAAGCTATGCTGAAGTATGCTTTGATATTGCCGAGGCTATTAACCGGGGATGGATTACCGGTAATGCTGAAGAGTGGTATAAAAAAGGCACTACGGCTATGTTTGCTTTTTATGGTATTAAAGACGGTGACAACCAGGTTGTACTGCAAAAGCCTGATGGCAGTGGCGGCATTATTTATACCGTTCCATTTAGTTTTACTGAGTATTTTAACCAGCCCCTGGTAAAATATAAAGGCGATAATGCTGATGGTTTAACACAAATTCTCACACAAAAATACCTGGCTTATGCCCGCAACTCCGGTCTGCAGGCTTATTACCAATGGCGCAGAACCGGTATACCGGATTTTGATGCCGGCCCTGGTACGGGTAATGGCGGAAAGATTCCTTTAAGGTATCAATATCCATCCAATGAAATAACAGCTAACGGTACAAACTTAACAGCAGCTTTGCAATCTCAATATGGCGGCAACGATGACATTAATGGCGTGATGTGGCTGATTAAATAACTGTTTTTCCATAGCAATCTTCTCTTGTGTAAGGTGGAATTTTTCTAAATTTCACCTCTATTTTTTAAAATCAAATTATGAAGCTATATCTCTTTGCATTTCTTATTTTTCTATCAACCCGTACAACACTTTTTGCCCAACATAAAACAGAAAATGTAATTATTGTTACGCTGGATGGCATGCGCTGGCAGGAAGTATTTAACGGCGCAGACTCTGCCCTGCTCTTAAATAAAAAATACACAAAGGATTCTGCCGGTACAAGCAAAAAATATTGGAATGTTAAAACGGAGAACAGGAGAAAAATGCTGTTTCCCTTTTTGTGGACAACTGTTGCCACACAGGGTCAGTTATATGGCAACAGGGCGTTAGGTAATAAAGTTAACGTAGCTAACAAATACAAATTTTCTTACCCCGGCTACAACGAAATTTTTACGGGCTATCCTGATACTGCTGTAAACTCAAACGATAAAAATCTTAATAAAAATACCAACGTTCTTGAGTTTATAAATAAGCAGACGGCCTATAAAAACAAAGTTGCAGCCTTTGCTACCTGGGATGTGTTTCCATATATTCTCAATGCCAAAAGAAGCGGTGTTTATGTAAATGCAGATTCAGATTCATTTAATTTTAAGGGAGAAAAATTTCAGTTGCTTAACGATCTGCAATATTTAACCACAAGGCCTATTGGTGTAAGGCCTGATGTGATAACATACCTTGCTGCCCGGGAATATCTTAAAGCCTATCAGCCTAAAGTGTTATACATCGCCTTTGATGAAACAGATGACCTGGCGCATGGTGGTGAATATGACCAGTATCTTGGCAGCGCCTATGCAGAAGATAATATGATTAAAGATCTGTGGACGTACATTCAATCTTCTCCTCAATATAAAAATAAAACAACGCTGATAATAACCTGCGACCATGGCCGTGGTGATAAAATAAAAGACGACTGGCAACATCATGGTGAAAAAATTGAGGAAGCCGGAGAAATTTGGCTTGCTGCAATAGGGCCTGATACAAAACCCGGCGGCGAAATTAAAACAGAAAGCCAACTGTATCAAAAGCAAATTGCGGCAACTATTGCGCAGTTAATTGGCCTTACATTTACTGCAGAACATCCCGTCGGTGAACCCATCTCAACTATTTATAAATAATGAAAGGAGAAGCGATAAAAAAGGCCGATGACATTATTGCGCTTTATACAAGATACGGCAACGAAGATTATATAGGAGAGCCGGTGTCGCAGATAGAACACATGTGCCAGTGTGCGCAACTTGCAGAACAGGAAGGGTATGATGATGAGGTAATTCTTGCAGCTTTCTTTCACGATATAGGTCACCTGTGTGAGAATGACATTCCGTTTCAAAGTATGGATGGCTATGGCACGGTTGATCATGAAAAAATTGGGGCAGAGTATTTATTGGAGAAAGGTTTTTCAAAA
>JANLXV010000523.1:0-4737 GCA_031365305.1 Chitinophagaceae bacterium | reverse complement strand
TGGAGCAAAAAAAGTATTGGCAAAGTTTTGGGCAACTGAATAAATCTGAGGCTTACGAAAACTCAATAAATGATGAATTTAGTGAGGAACTTACCAGCGCTGAAGATGATAAAAGCTTATTTGATGCCACAACACCACGTCGTGATTTTCTAAAATATCTTGGTTTCAGTACGGCTGCTGCGGCTTTGGCTGCAAGTTGCGAAATGCCTGTGCGTAAATCAGTTCCTTTTCTCAACAAGCCAGATGATATTATCCCCGGCGTAGCTAACTATTATGCCTCAACGTATGTAAGCAATGGCGATGTGATACCTGTTGTTGTTAAACAAAGAGAAGGTCGCCCAATAAAAATAGAAGGTAATACGCTTTCAGGTGTTACAAATGGCGGAACGTCTGCGCAGGTGCAGGCTTCTGTTTTAAATTTATATGATACTTCGCGGCTTCGTTTTCCTTTAGCCAATGGAAAAGAAGCCACCTTTGAGGCCGTAGATAAAATGGTGGCTGATGGCCTTGCTGCTAATGCCGGCAAACCAGTTGTGCTTTTAACCTCAACCATAAATTCTCCAACTACAATACAGATAATTTCAGAATTTTTGGGCAAATACCCTGGTAGCCGCCATGTACAATATGATGCGGTGTCTTACAGCGGAATGTTGCAGGCAAACGAAGCTTCTTATGGAAAAAAGTCATTGCCTTCTTACCATTTTGAAAAGGCTAAAGTTATTGTAAGTATCGGTGCAGATTTTTTAGGTACGTGGCTAAACCCAGTGGTTTTTGCTAACCAATATGCACAAACCCGCAGGGTAACCGCTGATAGCCCGGTAATGAGCCGGCATATACAGTTTGAAAGTTTCATGAGTTTAACCGGGGCAAATGCTGACGAAAGGTTTCTTCATAAGCCTTCTGAAACAGGTGCTGTTGCGTTGGCTTTATTAGCTGCCTTGGGCGGCTCAGTTACATCAAACTTGCAGGGTGCTGCCCTGGAAGGTGTTAAAAAAACTACTGCAGAATTAGCAGCAAATAAGGGTGCCGCCCTTGTGGTATGTGGCAGTAACGACCCCAATGTTCAGATAATAATTAATGCCATTAACGATGTGATAGGTGCCGGCGGTTCTACGGTCAATTGGTCTTCTACAGCTAATTATAGAAAAGGGGTTGATGCAGATTTTATTGCTCTCACCAATGACCTTAATGCCGGAACAATTGGCGCTTTACTAATACATGGTGCAAACCCGGCCTACAGTTATTTCCAGGCCGATAAGTTTTTAGCCGGGTTAAAAAAATGCCCTGTTACTGTTTCATTTAATGAAACCATGGATGAAACTACTGAGTTCTGTAAATATATTATTCCATCTCACAACTGGCTGGAAAGCTGGGGCGATGCGGAAGGGCAGGGCGGCCAGGTAAGTTTACTGCAACCTTTAATTCACCCGTTATTTAAAACCCGCCCTTTTCAAACATCTTTATTAAAATGGAGCGGTAATCCCCTGGATTATGATACGTATTTTAAGAATTATTATACCTCTAAACTTGGTGGGGATGATAAATATCACATGGCTTTGCAGGATGGTTTGCTAAGTCCTGTCGGTAAAGTATCACCAGTGATTTCAGGTAATGCGAGTGATTCATCTGCCATGAAAACGTTTTCAATGGCAAAAAAGGATTCTGTGTTAGTGCCCGTAAAGACTGACACAGCATCCATGGCAATTAGGAATACAACCGCACCGGCTCCCACTAACTTTACAACAACTGCCTTTAGCGGTAATGTTGGTGCAGCAGCTCAAAAAATACAGGCCGTTAAAAGTTCTCCCACAGAAATAGTGCTTTATCAAAAAGTATCGTTAGGTGATGGTACTTATGCTAATAACCCCTGGCTGCAGGAATTGCCTGATCCTATTACAAAAGCAACCTGGGATAACTATGCTATGATTTCCCCTGCAATGGGTAAATCATTATTCAATATTGATATTCATAACAGCAGGGATAGCGATAAATATGAAGTGCGCCCACAAAAACCAGTTGTAAAGATTATTTCAAATGGTAAGTCTATTGAGGTGCCGGTACTTATTATTCCCGGTGTTCATCCAAATGTAATAGCATTGGCAGTGGGTTATGGCCGCCAAAGTAGCAATAAAGATAAATCGCCCGATTTTATAGGTAAAGCCGGCAGCGATAAAGGCGTAAATGTGTTTCCATTAGTAACGTTTAACGGCACTACTGTTGATTATTTTGCGCCTGCAACCATTGAAAAGACTGATAAAGAATTTATGGTGGCACAAACCCAGGTACACAACGTAACTGAGGGAAGGCCGGTAGTGAGAGAAATAAATCTTGCAGATTTTAAAGCACATCCTGAAGAAATAAAACAAGAAGAGGAAGAAGAATTAGCCGCTTATGGGGAAGATTTTGTGAAAGAAGCTACTATCTATCCATACTTTGATAAACCGGGAATGAAGTGGGGAATGAGCATTGACCTAAACACCTGCACAGGCTGTAGTGCTTGCGTAGTGGCTTGTCATGCGGAAAACAATATTTCTGTGGTAGGTAAGGAGGAAGTGGCCCGTTACCACGAAATGCATTGGCTGCGTATTGACAGATATTTTACAGGTGATGCTGAAAATCCTGATGTGGTTTTTCAACCGATGCTTTGCCAGCATTGCGATAATGCGCCTTGCGAAAATGTTTGCCCGGTTTCTGCTACAAACCATAGCTCCGAGGGATTAAATCAAATGGCTTATAACAGGTGTATTGGTACAAGGTATTGTGCTAATAACTGCCCTTATAAAGTTCGTCGTTTTAACTGGGCTGATTATACAGGAGCTGATAGTTTCCCCGATAACCAGCGTGGAATTATCTCTGATGCTACCATGATGATGAACGATGATCTGTCAAGAATGGTTTTAAACCCTGATGTTACGGTACGTTCGCATGGTGTAATGGAAAAATGTTCATTTTGTGTGCAGCGTTTGCAGGAAGGAAAACTTAACGCCAAAAAAGCAAACCGTCCTGTAATAGATGGCGAAATTCAAACCGCCTGTATGCAGGCCTGCCCTACACACGCCATTATATTTGGTAATGTAAATGATAGTAACAGCAAAGTAAGTAAGATCAGGAATGAGGAACAGAAAGAAAGATCGTTTTATGTTTTAGAGCAACTGCATGTTTTAAGCAATGTAAATTATTTGGCCAAGGTTAGAAATACAGGTAGAAAAGTAGGTGATTTGCATGAAGAAGACATGGAACAGGCAACTCCGGATAAAAAAGAAGCAGAACCGGCTTAATGCAAGAAAGCAATAACTGATAGAACCGCTACAGCATTAATATTAAATTATGTCATTATTAAAATACGAATCACAACTGCGGGAGCCATTAATTGATGGCGACAAGGATTATCACCAGGTTACTGAAGATATATGCCGCCCGATAGAATCTACGCCAAGCAGGTTGTGGTACATAGGTTTTGGAACCGCGGTGGCTTTGTTGTTGTTCGGCGTATATTCTGTTTATCGTGAAGTTGTTTATGGAACAGGGCAGTGGAATCTTAATAAAACTATTGGCTGGGGTTGGGATATTACAAACTTTGTTTGGTGGGTTGGTATTGGTCACGCCGGAACGCTTATTTCAGCTATTCTTCTTTTATTCAGGCAGGGCTGGAGAACCGGTGTTAACAGGGCTGCTGAAGCTATGACGATTTTTGCCGTAATGTGCGCAGGACAATTTCCTATTTTTCACATGGGAAGGGTATGGATGGCCTTTTTTGTGTTGCCTTATCCAAACAGCCGCGGTGCTTTATGGCCAAACTTTAGTTCGCCACTATTATGGGATGTATTTGCGATCTCTACGTATTTTACGGTGTCTTTATTATTCTGGTACACAGGTTTGTTGCCAGATCTGGCTACAGTGAGAGACAGGGCAAGAACCAAGTTCAGAAAAATGTTTTATGGTGTTGCTTCCTTTGGCTGGTCAGGAAGTACCAAACACTGGCAACGTCACGAAAGTCTTTCATTGGTTTTGGCAGGTTTAAGTACGCCACTTGTATTATCTGTACACACCATTGTATCCTTTGACTTTGCTACCTCTGTAATTCCCGGCTGGCATACAACCATCTTTCCTCCTTATTTCGTTGCAGGTGCCATCTTCTCAGGCTTTGCTATGGTGCAATCTCTTTTAATTATCACACGCAAGGTTTTAAATCTCGAAGATTATATAACTGTTGGGCACATTGAGGCAATGAACAAAGTAATAGTGCTGACCGGCTCAATAGTTGGTATAGCCTATTTAACTGAATTGTTCATTGCCTGGTACGGACAAAATACCTATGAGTGGTGGGCCTTCAGCGAAAACAGGGCAAACCTGTTCAGCCCTTATGGCTGGGCATATTATGGAATGATGTTTTGTAATGTGGTTTCACCGCAGTTATTCTGGTCAAGAAAATTGCGGAGAAATATCCTTTTCACTTTCTTCATGTCAGTATTAATAAATGTAGGGATGTGGTTTGAGCGTTTCGTGATCATAGTTACTTCAATATACCGTGACTTTTTACCGTCTTCGTGGAGTACTTATTACAGCCCGACAATTTGGGAGATCGGCTTTTATCTTGGAACATTTGGTTTATTCTTCACCTGCTTCTTTCTGTTTGCCAAATTCTTCCCGGTTATTGCCATTGCGGAAATAAAAGCTATTTTAAAAACCAGCGGTGACGGTTATAAAGAAAAAATGACTGATACTGAAAAGAAAGAT
>JANLXV010000029.1:0-5481 GCA_031365305.1 Chitinophagaceae bacterium | reverse complement strand
CCTTTTGGGTAACGTCTATAACAGTTCCAATAACCGCGGGTTTATTCTTATAAAGAATCTTTGAAGCAACTACTTCTATCTGTATTATTTTGCCCTCTTTGTTGATAATTTTTACCGGCGAATCACTTCCGGCATGCAGATGAACATCTCTTTCAGCATATTTTAATTTTACTCTTGCCAGGTCATCTTCATGTATAAGATCCCCGAATATTGTTCCCTGTAAAAGTTCCTGCTTTGAATATCCTGTGATTAATTCAAAGCCCGGGCTTACATAAATCAGTTTATCGTTTTGAATAATGAAAGCACCAACAAGAGATTGTTCAACCAGTGTTCTGAATTTCTCTTCGCTCTCAACAATTTCTGTTTCAGCTTTTTTTAGTTCACCAATCTTTTCATTAACCAGTTGCTGCAGCTTAATGGGTTGCCTGGCAACATACCAGCTGAAAACAGCCAGCAGCAATGAAACGAGTACGCCTGCCATTTGCAAAACGCCGGCCCAGGGAAAGAACGGTGTAATGGTTTTTTTTACATAAATATTCCATTCACCATCTGGTATGTAAACATTAATAGAATGCTCGTTATTAAATGCCGTGGTTTGTGGAAGAAAGTATTCTTCTTTTTTTGTATTAGGATTTATTTTGGAAAGCTGGTAAGTATAGGTGCTTTTGGGCGATGGCTCTATGCCTGCAAGATTAACTAGCGTAGATAGTTTAATGATCACGGCAGAGATGCCCCAATACTTTCCATTGGTTATTATAGGCAGCCGTCCGACAATACCCATTCCACCTTGCTTTAGTTGCAGCGGCCCGGCATAAAAAACAGTTTGATTAGTTATGGCTTTAAAAGCTTCTTTGTTGCGAAACGTATCTGCAAGTATATTGTAGCCAATGGCTTTTTCATTTCCTTTAAGCGGGTATACATGTGTAATGATGCCACCTTCTACCAGTTCCAGTGCATCAATCCTATTGGTTGAAAGTATGCCTTTGGCAATTTCATCAAAATCGTTACCAACGCCATATTTCTGCACAATGAAGCTAAGAGTATTCATAGCCACCGATCCCTGGTTAAGCAGTCTTTTTATTTTTTCACTGGCCAGGTTTCCGGCATTCAACAACTCCCTGTTTTCCTGGTCTGCGTAATAACGGTTTCGTTGAGAAATACGCATACTTGTTATGGCAAGTGCTATGATGAACACAATTAGCCCGGTGATGTATGGTATCTTGTTATGTGTTAAGGAGGCTGGAAGTAGCACGATAAAGTTGGCGCAAAAGTAAAAATTTTATCTCATGAAATTTCTATAGATTGATCGCACTGCTCAATGATAACATTTGAGAAATGATTTTTGAAGCATGAAAAGCCATGACATCTAAGCCAATCATTATATCATAAAATACGCTATGCCCTGGGCTGTGAAAGGTTTTAAGGAGAGACCTGGCTGCAGATATGTCTTTTGTTGCTACCTTGTATGTTTTGAAAAGTTATTATGAACTTGAGGTTTATCAAAGTTCAAAAAAGTAAGCCTGGTCGTCATCCCAGACGATAGAGTTGTGGTGGAAAATATTAAGAAAAGTTTAATAACTATATGTAGATTGCTTGAAAAATTCAATGTTTGATATATGCTTGTTGGAGGAATGGCCGTTGCATTAAACGGCTACTATAGGCATTCGATAAACATTGAAGAAGAACTAACTGACAAACCTGCTATTGACATTTGGTTTAACCCAATTTATGATAACTATTTTAAGATTTTGAAGGTAATGGAAGAATTAGGTCAAGACATTACGGAGTTTAAAAATGAGCAAAGTTCAAACCCACGTAAGTCATTTTTTAAATTAGACTCTGATGACTTCACCCTTGACATTTTACCACAGATCAAAGCTGAAATAAAATTCTTTGCTGCAAATCAAAGAAAAGAGACAGTTGAGTTAGAGGGAACGCCAATTCATTTTATGAACTATTTTGATTTAATTGAAGATAAGAAAGCAACTGCACGAAGGAAAGATTTGGAAGATATTGAGCAGTTGAAAAAAATTAGAGGTGAAGAATAAAAACTTTTATTTGTCATCATCGGCATAGAATCATTTGCAGCAATGGCGGCTGATTTAAGGCAACTTAAGAAACCTTCATGGGACGCTTAACCACATCAATCACCATCTGCTCGCCCCACAAATGCCCGTCGCAATAAAGCCATAATTAGCGTGAATAAGGCTGAGCCGATCACTGCCCATACAACAGGAAAAGGTTTGCCATCAATGGTAATTTCGAAGAGCTTAGGTAAACCCATCTTTGCTGCCACCCATATACCGAGATATGCCCCAATAAAACCTACTATGATAGACACCAGGCATCCGCCCAAATCATAACCTGCCAGTGATTGCCCTATTGAACCGCATATTGCAGCTATTAATAAGAGTGCTAAAAAGCCAAAAAGTGTCATGGTTTAAAATTTAATACCTAAAGTATCACATTTTATATGCCAATACTTTATTTGCACAAATACTTGAAAATTTAAATCTGCATAATCGTTTCAAAACCTCTCTCAATATTTACATTGCATAACAAAGTGTAATAAAAGTGAACCGTAAATTAGTGATCGCTGAAATTGAAAAGAACATTGTTTGGGATATTGTTGTGATTGGTGGCGGCTCAACAGGCCTTGGTACTGCACTTGAAGCCGCAACACGTGGCTATAAAGTGTTATTAGTTGAACAATCAGACTTTGCCAAATCAACTTCAGGCAAAAGTACAAAGCTTATACATGGCGGCGTACGATACCTGGCACAGGGAAATATCAGGCTGGTACGGGAAGCCAATATTGAACGGGGTTTATTGATTAAAAATGCGCCGCATTTAGTCAGCGATCAGCAGTTTATTATACCTATATATTCATTCTGGCAAAAAATAAAATTCTTCACCGGCCTTAAATTATATGACTGGATTGCAGGCTGGTCGAGCTTAGGTGCCACAAAATATATTAACGCAAAAGAAGTTGCGATAGCCCTGCCTGCATTAAAAACAAAAGGTCTTTTAGGCGGCGTTTTGTATCATGATGGGCGTTTTGATGATGCCCGTTTTGCGCTGGAACTTGCCGGGAGCATTTTTAAAAACAACGGCTTTGCTATAAATTATTTTAAGGTTGATAGCATTGATAAACATGAAGGAAAAATTTGCGGAATAACAGGTACGGATGTTATATCAGGCATATTGTATAACATGCAGGCGAAAGTTGTAGTGAATGCTACGGGGGTTTTTGCAGATGATATTTTGCAAATGGATGAGTCGTCATCTCCCAAAACTTTAAGTGTAAGCCAGGGTATTCACCTGGTTTTTGACAAGCATATTTTTGATTCGAAGGATGCACTAATGATCCCTGAAACTAAGGATGGACGTGTGTTGTTTATTATTCCGTGGCATAACAAAGTTTTGGTGGGCACAACAGATACGGCTGTAAAAAACACATCGCTGGAGCCCGTTGCTTCCGATAGCGAGATCAACTTTATTCTTGAAACATTGCAGGCTTATTTACAAACACCTGTTTCACGGGCTGATATTAAAAGCATGTTTGCCGGTTTGCGGCCATTGGCAGCACCGGTTGATTCCACGCACACGAAAGAAATATCGAGAGGGCATAAGATCATGATTTCTGCGTCGGGCTTGTTTACAATTATCGGCGGCAAGTGGACAACATATAGAAAGATGGGAGAAGATCTAATTGATGAGATTGAGCAACAGCTTAAATGGAACGCTACTAAAAGTGTTACTGCCTCTGTGCCAATTGGAAGTGTTGATGAACGCTCCTATGCACAAAACGAACCAATTGAGAATTTAAAAGAAGAAGGGCTTAGCCAGAACATCAATTTGACGACGTCGCTTATAAATAGATCTGTTGAAGAAAATATGGCATTAACCGTAGATGATATGTTGTCTAGACGAACAAGGCTGCTGCTGCTTGATGCCGCTGAAGCCGTGAGAATTGCTCCGCAGGTTGCAGCTATAATGGCTAAGACTTTAAATAAAAATGACGGTTGGATACAGGAGCAGGTGGCTTCATTTAACCAGATCGCAAAAAATTATATGGCTTAAACCTATCTGCGCCGTAAAAGATTTGGGGAGTTTTTTTTCTTATAACAAAATATTGCTTTACTTGTAACGCTTTTATAAAAGCCCGATTGCATGGCACAGTACATACTTTCTTTTGACCAGGGAACAACAAGTTCCAGGGCAATTGTCTTTGATAAAAAAGGACAGATCATTTCTACAGCTCAAAAAGAATTTACCCAATTCTTCCCAAAGCCCGGCTGGGTTGAGCATGACGCCAATGAAATCTGGTACACGCAAATTGGTGTAGCAACAGAAGCTATTTTAAAAGCGGGCCTCGCTGTGAAAGATATTGCAGCACTGGGTATTACCAATCAAAGAGAGACGACAATACTTTGGGACAGGCGAACGCATCAGCCATTATATCATGCCATCGTTTGGCAGGACAGGCGAACATCGGCTTACTGTGATACCTTAAAAGCGCAGGGCCTTAGCCCAAAGATTCAGCAAAAAACAGGTCTCATCATTGATGCCTATTTTTCTGCAACAAAATTAAAATGGCTGTTAGATAATTGCGAAGGTGCAAGAGATAAGGCCACCAAAGGTGAACTATGTTTTGGAACTGTTGATAGCTGGCTGCTGTTTAAACTCACGAACGGCAAAGTGCATAAAACAGATGTTACCAATGCCTCCCGTACAATGTTGTACAACATTCACACTTTACAATGGGATGATGAGCTGTTGCAATTGTTTGATATACCAGTTTCTGTATTACCCGAAGTTTGCAGCAGCAGCGAAGTATACGGCCATACTGACCAGCTTTTAACGCCATCCTCTATACCCATCAGCGGCATTGCAGGCGATCAGCAATCTGCACTGTTTGGGCAGATGTGCATAAAACCGGGCATGGTAAAAAATACCTATGGCACGGGTTGCTTTATGCTGATGAATACCGGTACTACTCCTGTTATCTCCACAAATAACCTGCTTACCACCATAGCCTGGAAGATGGGTGACGTAACACATTACGCCCTTGAAGGCAGTGTGTTTATCGGCGGTGCTGTAGTGCAGTGGTTGCGGGATGGTTTGCAGATGATTACAACTTCAGGAGAAATAGAACAATTAGCTGACCTGGCTGCTGACAGTGGTGGTGTTTATTTTGTACCGGCCTTTGCAGGGTTAGGCGCACCTTATTGGAACCAGGATGCAAGAGGTTCGATGTTTGGCATAACGAGGGGTACAACAAAGGCGCACATTGCGGTGGCTGCAGTGGAAAGTATTGCTTTTCAAACGATGGATGTGTTGAACGCCATGAATGCCGATGCGAAAATTTTAATTGCTGAATTACGGGTTGATGGCGGAGCAACAATAAATAATCGTCTTATGCAGTTTCAAAGCGACCTGTTGAATTGTGCAGTAGTAAGGCCTTTGATAACAGAAACT
>JANLXV010000397.1:0-5648 GCA_031365305.1 Chitinophagaceae bacterium | reverse complement strand
GGCGATGGAAATTTGTAGCGAAGTAAAGTCTTTAGGCAGCGCCCTGCTATCGGCTATTGAAAAAGGCGAGGCAGAACATCTTTCCTTACTCCGGCATCAGAACGAAATGAGCATTCTTGAACTGGTGAAGGACGTGAAATTTATACAGTGGAAAGAAACTGAAGCGGCAACAGCAGCGCTATTAAAAAGCAGGGAAACGGCATACGAAAAATTTCGCCATTACAAACTTATTCTTGGCAATAAGGAACCGGATATTGATAAACAGAAGTCAGTTGACCTTGCCCGTAAAGCATTAACCGAGGATACTTTTGATGATGTTTATCGGGAACTGGTAGATCAATATGCCATAGCCATAGCCAAAGAACCTTATCGCCAGGAAACATCGGTTGGCGGTATAATGGAATTTGCCGGCAACCTGGTAACGGGTATAGCCGGCGGCCAACTTGGTAAAACACTGCCACTTAATAAAAATGAGAATGCAGAGCTAAATGTATTTCTGCCTGCCTCTGATACATTCGGTACTATTTCAATGGCTTTTAAATTTGCCAGCCCTATACTGGCCTTGATTCCGCAATTTAACGGCCACGGAACTCCGCTCGGTGTTGGTGTTGCCGCAGGCTTTGGCGGCGTGCAATTAGAAAAAGCTGCCGACACCGCTTCTGATATTGCAGATAAAGTTTCAAAGGCATTCGCTTCAAGTGCGGAAAGAGCTTCTAAAATGGCAGGGTATTACCGCCGTGCAGAAGAATATGTATTCCAGGCGAACCTTGCTGCTAATGAGTTGATGCAATTCGGCCGCCAGATCATTTCTTCTTTGATCAGGGAACAGGTGATGAAAAAAGAATATGATAATCACCTGGTACAAATAGAACAGGCCAAATCAGTAGAAACATTTTTAAAAGACAAATTCACACAGGAAGAATTATATGTGTGGATGCAGGGAGAAATATCAAGAATATATTTTGACAGTTACAAATTTGCTTTCGACATTGCAAAACGTGCAGAGCAAACCATGAAGTTTGAACTGATGCGCAAAGAGTTTGATGACCTCAGCTTTATAAAATTCGGCTACTGGGATTCGGCCCGTAAAGGCCTGCTGTCCGGTGAAGCTTTATACCTCGATCTTAAGCGGTTAGAGATGGCTTATCATGATCTGAACCGGCGTGAATATGAAATGACAAAACATGTTTCGGTACAGCGGCTTGATGCTATGACGCTGCTCAAATTAAAAGCCACCGGAGCCTGTGAAATAAACATTCCCGAATGGGTGTACGATATGGATTGCCCCGGCCAATATATGCGGCGTATTAAGTCCGTAGCGGTTTCTATTCCCTGCATTACCGGCCCGTACACAGGTGTGCATTGTAAGTTGTCGCTATTGCAAAGCAGCATCCGCATATCTTCTTTAAAAGGTGATGGTTATGCAAGAGTTGAAGGTGAGGAAGATGGCCGTTTCCGGGATTTTGCAGGCGCCATTCAAACCATCGTTACCAGCAATGCTCAAAACGATAGCGGCCTGTTTGAAACCAATTTAAAAGATGAGCGCTACCTGCCTTTTGAAGGTGCAGGCGCTGTCAGCGCATGGCGTTTGGAACTGCCAAATGATATACCGCAATTCGATTTTGAAACCATATCTGATGTCATTCTGCATATCCGTTATACCGCAAGAGAAGCAGGCCATTTAAAAGCAGATGCTGTAACGCATATTAAAGAAGATGTTCTGCAGGCAGCCGGTAAACTGTTGCAACTTCTTAGCCTCAACCAGGAATTTTCAACACAGTGGCACCGTTTTGTAATTGAAAATAATGATGCCGTGCGAAAGTTGGAGATCAAGTTAACAAAAGACAATTTCCCCTATTGGACGAAACCTTTAGGCATGGATGATGTGCTTAAAGCAACTTTCGGATCTATTGACTGGAAGAAAAACCGCCTGACCCTTGCCCCTCAACAGGCAGATTTTACAGGTGATGAAGCAGATGGCTGGACTTTAACCATTGACAACACATCTCCCGTATTTGCTTTTTTGAAAAAAAATAAATTAAATAAAGTTTATATGGGCGTGGTGTATGCAATGAAAGGGTGAGGAGATTGTTTCGTGATCATAACAAGTTTTTATTATGCTATTCTGATCCTCAATAATCATACTCTCTTCTAAACATATTCCATCTAAAGCCAAGATTGAAAATTGCGGTATTATCAGTTACGCCCTTTTGTTTAAAACGCCTCACCAATCCTCCGGCTTCTAAAAATAGGTTTTCACGCAACTCATAACTTACCTGCAACGATGCATTTACACAATCTACAAAACTACCTGACCCCACATCAAAGCCATAATCTTTTGGCCGTGTGATGTACAGTTCTAAAGGGTTTGCGCCATAGTTAACACCATTGCTATCCAGCCCCTGGTAGTAGTAAATAACTTTTGCATTGATGTACCATTTGTTAGCCGGCTGGTATTTTAATATACCAATATACTCCTGGAAGTTTGCGCCCAACGGATGTGCAAGTGGTAAATTATAATGGGTGTAATTTGCTATGGAATCATTGTGTGCATAAGTATAAGGTCTTGCCCTGTTGGTTTCAAACTGCAGATCAAGATTTTTAATGTTAAAGGCATCAACATATTTTACGCCTGCCTGTAACCCCCATTTATTAGCCCAGTAGCCATCACTTTTAGTAATTTGTTTCAGGATAAATTCATCCAGTAAAAATTGCCCGTAGAACTGGAATCTTCTAAAGGCATTAGCTTTAAAGTCTATGCCTGCAACTGCATTATCCGGGCTGCCGACAGTGCCTTCTACATGCCGAAGAAAAATGATTGGGTTCAGGTATTGAAAATCGAAATGATTGGTGCGGCCAAATATTACGCCTTCAAATACTCCAACATTCAGCCACCTGTTTACATTCACACTTAAGTGATGCATAGCGGCGTACTTACGGTCAAGCAATACATCGCCGCTCTTTTTAAATTGCGGCATCAGCTCCATGAATAAGTTTTGATAATTCAATTTCCAGATGCGTGTATTTATTTTAAAGAACAAATAACTGTTGCCATAATCACTCAGGAACATGCTTCTATAACCATTGCCTATAAAGTTCTTGTCATAGCCAAATTGAAAATCAATAAACCTGGCAGCATTGAATGTTACATAGCCCCTGGCATCAAAATAATCAACACCTGTTTGTTTAAAACTTTTATAAAACCCTACGCCAGGCACCGCTTTAAACTCATTCACTCTTTTTTGAAAATACACGGGCCCTCTTTCCTGGTTATCGGTGAGGTAAGTTGAAAAGCCAACTCTTTTACCAATTAAACCACGTGCAGTTACACCTCTCGTATTTATAAAAAGTCCGCTGTTGTTATCCGTTTCTTTACCAAGCTGTAACTGCACCACAGGATTTACCGCCAGGAAAAAATCGTCATTATTTACTTCAAATAAATTGGCCCTTGTTGTATAAAAATTCTTTAAGATCGGTTTCCTGCTTGCAAAACCTTCCTTTGAACCTGTTACCCACTCTGAATTATTCATGAGCAGGCTTTTAAGATTATACTCATCAACCGGCGTAAGATTTAGATCAGTAATACCAGCATACCTGTCAGTACCCGTAGAATCAGTATAGCCTAATCTTGCACTGTCCAGCATTTCGGCCTGCCGCACAATATACTTCCTGTTGTAAGGCTTAAGCGCTGAAAAATTAAGATGGATATTTTGTTGCTGTTTTATTTCAAGCCTGTCAATAAACTGGTATTCTTTTGCACCCTGCAAAAGGTAAGTTGATTGAGAAAATGCGGCAAAAGGGCAAATAATACAGATGAGTATGAGCAGGCGTTTTATAATTCTCATTAGGTGATCGTTATTTTTATTTAGTTAATTTCAGTTATGCAAAACTATCTTTTTAAAGATATATCAATTGTAAATGAAGGTAGTATTTATGTTGCTGATGTGCTGGTGAAGAAAGAAAGAATAGAGAAAATAGACAAAGCCATTTCAACAAAACAAAAGGTTACCGAAATTTTGGGGCAAGGCAAATTTTTATTGCCTGGTGTAATTGACGACCAGGTACATTTTCGTGAGCCGGGCTTGACCCATAAAGGCAATATATATACGGAGGCAAAGGCAGCCATAGCCGGCGGTGTTACCAGTTTTATGGAAATGCCAAACACAATACCTAACACACTAACAAGAGATCTGCTGGCTGAAAAATATCATATCGCTTCAAAAAGTTCATTAGCCAATTATTCTTTTTTTATGGGTGCCAGCAATACTAATATCGAAGATGTATTGCAGGTGAACAAACTAAAGCAGGATGTATGCGGCATAAAGATTTTCATGGGTAGCAGCACCGGCAATATGCTTGTTGATAATGCCTATACGCTGGACAGGATTTTTGCAGAAAGTGAATTGCTGATAGCCACGCATTGTGAAGATGAAATTATCATAAGAAATAATTACGAACAGCTTAAAAGCCAGAAGCCAGTCTTACATGCAAGCGATCATCCTGTTATCCGTAATGAAGAAGCCTGTTATGCCTCTTCATCTGCGGCCATAGCAAGAGCTAACAAATATGGATCACGTTTGCATATCCTTCATATTTCAACCGCCAAAGAAACCGGGCTTTTTACCAATACTATTCCGTTGGTTCAAAAACGGATAACGGCTGAGGCTTGTGTACATCACCTGCATTTTACTGCCGAAGACTATGACTCGCTTGGCTATATGATTAAATGCAATCCTGCAATAAAATCGCCGGAGCATAAAAAGGCATTGTGGAAAGCGTTGCTTGATGACCGGCTTGATATTATTGCCACTGATCATGCACCGCATACTACTGCTGAAAAAATGCCGCCTTATGAACATGCACATTCCGGTTTGCCACTTGTGCAGCACTCACTACTGGTGATGCTTAAATATTATAAAGAGGGATTTATATCGCTTGAAAAGATTGTTGAAAAGATGTGCCATGCCGTAGCAGACTGTTTTAAAATTAAAGACCGGGGATATATTCGTGAAGGGTATTATGCTGATCTTGTAATGCTTGACCCTGCCTTTTCTACAACTGTAACACCTGAAACGATTTTATATAAATGTGGCTGGAGCCCGTTTGAACAGGACATTTTTCCTTTCGCCATTACGCATACGTTTGTAAACGGTAACTGTGTATTTGAGCAAGGCAAGTTTAATGAAAACGATTTTGGACAACGGCTGCACTTTAACCTGTAACACCGGATGGAAATAGATAAAACAACCATTAACGATCTTTCGATTTTTGACAGAGATGACGATTCATCTATATTTCAAAAACTGGATTATACAAAAACTGTTGGCGGAAGAGAAAAACTGCGCCAGGCTTTTAACCATACGCTGCCATCTATAAAAGCTATAACGGAAGTTCAACTAAGCGTATCGCTGATCGCTAAAAATAAAGAGACCTGGCCTGTTTCCATTACCAATGGAAGCATAATGGTTATTCAAAAGTTTTATGAAAGCAGTATAGATAAAATTCCTCACAAGCCATCAGTTACAACAGCCTATTATTATAAACTTTTTCACGGGCCAGATTATTCATTGGTAAAATATTCTACGGCTTATTGTTTTGATCTTATCAAACAAATGCATTTGCTGAGCGAAAATTTGTTGCAGCAAAAT
>JANLXV010000392.1:0-2390 GCA_031365305.1 Chitinophagaceae bacterium | reverse complement strand
GGCGGCGCGTTCGCGGTGATGATCCGGCTCGAGCTGCTCACGCCCGCGGGCGACCTCGTGGACGCGGACACCTACAACCGCCTGTTCACGATGCACGGCATCGTGATGGTGTTCTTCTTCCTGGTCCCGTCCATCCCGGCGGTCTTGGGAAACTTCCATATTTAGACTTTTATAACAAACCAAAACTATACGTATGAGCTTTTTTTCGAGGCTATCCAATGGATGGCAAATTTCCCTCAACAGTTTAAAAGTATTAAAGGCCAACAGGCAACTGATAATATTTCCATTGCTGTCGGGGTTTTCTCTCCTGCTGCTGCTGGCATCATTTATCTTAATAATTTTTGCCGGTGCCGGCTGGGCTTTTGAAGGTGTTGACAAGGTGAATTCTTTTCAAAATTACGTGGCAATATTCCTGTTTTACATTATCAATTATTTTGTGGTAGTTTATTTTAACACAGCACTCATCCATTGCGCTACGCAATATTTTAAAGGTGAGAAAATAGGCATCAGTGAAGGATTGCAATTTAGTAATAGCCGCATAGGTGCTATATTTTCATGGGCTTTGTTTGCAGGCAGTGTGGGTGCAGTGCTGAATATTGTACAGGAAAATCTTGGCTCTGTTGGTAAAATTGTTACCGGCCTTGTTGGCATTGTTTGGAGTATAGCCACTTTTTTTGTAATACCTGTAATTGCTTACGAAAATGTTGGCCCTATACAGGCGTTTAAACGCTCAGCGCAATTGATGAAAGAAAAATGGGGCGAAAAATTAGGTGCCGGCTTTAGCTTTGGTATTATAACAATTGCCGGTATGCTTGTAATAGCTGTCCCGTCATTTTTTATTGGTTTTCTAATCCATCCAATAGCTGGTATTGCTGTTGGTGCCACGGGC
The DNA here is from genome assembly GCA_031365305.1 of Chitinophagaceae bacterium. Lineage (GTDB taxonomy): Bacteria > Bacteroidota > Bacteroidia > Chitinophagales > Chitinophagaceae > Ginsengibacter. The sequence goes on along the minus strand of JANLXV010000392.1, from coordinate 1,501 downwards.
TTATTGTTACTTTTTGCGATAGTAAGTGCCACCAGGTCAATTTTTATTAGTGCGATCTATCATAATGTGCAGGGCAACCCCGTTGAAAATTTTGAGCAACATTTTATTGATAATCTTTTTGAACATAAATAAACTTCACCCAAAAAAAAAGTAAAGAGGCAGGTGTACAACCTGCCTCTTGTATTAATGATCAATCGGTATCTATCAATTTTAAAATATAATTTGAATGGATCATAGATTGACGAACCCACCGAAATAAAACAGAAACAAATATCTACCGTTTATTAGCGAATAACTGAAGCTTGGCGTAAAAATATCTTCCAGTAAAACATAACTGTCTAAATGGTTATAAACCCTAATGTTTCTGCCGTTTGTATTAAGCTGGTACAAACCCTGTTCATTTATAAAGGGCGATGGACGAAGACTGTAATTACTTGATGATGGGTCAGCTTCAAACGAGGATTGTAATGCCGTTAACAGTACTAAAGGGCTATCACCGAGAATATTGTTTCGCCGAGGTTATAGTTATAACCCAAAAGTTTTGTTGTAACCGCTTCAAGTGCAGCAGCCAGGTAATTCCCAATTTTCCCTTCTGGTTTTACCCTGGTTAATAATAAAGAATATGGCTGAAGTACCTGCCGATAGGCATTCCTGGGTACCTGCCAAATAGGGATTGCCGATTTATTGAATACAACCTGTGCCGCTTTTATATCAATACCTAAATTATACTCAAGACTGGTATAACCAGGCGGAGGTATGGCTACGTCAGTATATTCTGGTCAACCAATCCATATTAAAATTAAACGCCGTGCAATTTCCGGATTGGTAAGATAGGCACTTGCTATATCTGTAAGGCCGGCGCCACAAACCACATAGAGCGGCAGCCTGGTGTCAATGCGAAGCGCTTCTTTAATGATAGCTTCTGCGGCAGCAGACTTTTGAGGCGTGCTATCGTTTTGCAATCCGCTGTTTGATCCTTCATAAACTGGAATAGTTTTGCCAGGATTCATTATGCCGAGAAGCTCCTCAACTTTTTTTCGTGCATTTGTAGCAGTGGTTTTAGAATTATCAAAACCGTCATTCGGTTTTAAATGCGAACCTATAATTCCACGAATATCAACAGAGGGAGACAACAGGTGATGTACCAATTGAAAAAGGCCATCAGGGTCACCGCCAAAATCATTATCAATAATCACACGCATACGTGGCTTTACCTGGTCTTCATTAAATATTGGTATAGCGTTTTTACATTGCCAGGCTGTGCAAACAAAGGTGTACCTGCTAAAACATATAAAAGTGTCACCAGGTACTTCACGTTATTCATAAATACATTTGTTGAATTTTACAACTAATTAATAATTAATTTCTGTTGAATATTTGTTGAGCCTGAAGTTGCTTTAATGATGTATATCCCTCTTGAAAGATGATGCCCCATTAAAATATTTTTTTTGAATGTACCCTTATCATCTGTTTGAAGTTTTATTAATTTCAAGGTATTGCC